>CANDEE010000105.1 GCA_947383685.1 uncultured Pseudoflavonifractor sp. | reverse complement strand
GCCTGGATAGGCGGCAAGGCCTGGCTTTACCCCTACTATGAGGGCGGGGAGCTGGCTTTTAAGCGTTTCCCGGCGGATGAGGTCCTGCCATTTTGGGCGGACGCTGACCACACCGTCCTGGATGCGGCGGTCCACGTCTACGCCGTGCTGGAGTATGACGAAAACGAACAGGCCAAAACGGTGGTCAAGGTGGAGGTCATGCACGGCGGGGGCGTGGATTGCTTTATCCGCAAGGATGACGGCACGCTGGAGCCGGACCCGGACGCCAATTCTGGCCCCTATATCACGGAGGTGGAGCAGGACACCGGCAAGGTGACGCCCTACAACTGGGAGCGCATCCCCCTGATCTGCTTTAAGAGCTCCCACCATGAGCTGCCCCTCCTCTCCCGTGTCAAGTGTCTCCAGGATGCCTACAATGACGTGCTTTCCAACTTCGCCAATCAGATGGAGGAGGACATCCACACCACCATTTTGGTCATCAAGAACTATGAGGGGGAAAACCTTGGCACCTTGCGCAAAAACCTGGCCACCTATGGGGTCATCAAGGTGCGCTCCTTTGAGGGCTGTGAGGGCGGTGTGCAAGCGCTGACCCTGGAGGTGAACGCCGAAAACTACAAGGTGCTGCTGGCTCTGCTCAAGGACGCCATCATTGAGAACGCCAGAGGCTATGACGCCAAAGATGAGCGCATGGGCGGCAATCCTAATCAGATGAATATACAATCCATGTATTCTGACATTGACCTGGATGCCAACGGCATTGAAATGGAGTTTCAAGCCTCCATGGAGGAGCTGCTGTGGTTTGTCAACCGGCACCTGGCCAACACCGGCAGGGGCAGCTTTGACGGCACGGAGGTCAAGGTGATCTTTGACCGGGACGTGCTCATCAATGAAACGGAGGCAATCAACAACTGCCGCAACTCCGTGGGCATCCTGTCCAATGAGACTATCGTGAAGATGCACCCCTGGGTCACTGACCCGGAGCAGGAGCTCCAGCGCATCAAGGACGAAAAAGAGGAGGAGGCCGCTGACCCCTACCGTGCCGCTTTTGAGAATAACCGGGGCAGGGGGAATAAGCCCGGCGGCTCAGGCCAGCAGGACCCGCCCATAAAGGACGGTGAGGGCGATGGCCAGACAGAGTAATGCGGACTACTGGGCCCAGCGTTTCAAGAACATGGAGGACGCCCTCCAGGACCAGTCCTTTGCCTATGTGGAAAACCTTGAGGCCCAGTTTGCCGCTGCCCAGGTGGAGATTGAGAAACAGATCGCCGCATGGTATCAGCGCTTTGCCGTCAACAATCAAATCACCCTGGCGGACGCCAAGCGGCTCCTCAACAGCGGGGAGCTGGCGGAGTTTCGCTGGACGCTGGGGGAGTACATCGCCTATGGCCAGCAAAACGCTCTTGACGGGGCCTGGATAAAGCAGCTTGAAAACGCCAGCGCAAAGGTGCATATTTCCCGGCTGGAGACCCTAAAGCTGCAAATCCAGCAACAGGCTGAGGCCCTATATGCCAATCAGCTTGACTTTGTGGACGCCGCCGCCCGGCAGATGTATGTGGGCAGCTACTACCATACCGCCTTTGAGGTCCAGCGGGGCCTTGGCGTGGGCTGGACCATGCACGCTATCAACGAAAACACCATCACAAAGGTGCTTTCCCGCCCCTGGACGGTAGACGGCCAGACTTTCCGGGACCGCTGCTGGACGAACAAGCGGGACCTGGTGAACAGCGTCAACACCCAGCTCACTCAGATGATCATACGGGGGGAGGCTCCTGACCGGGCCATTGATGCTATTGCCCACCAATTCAACGTATCAAAGGGCAAAGCGGGCCGCCTGGTGATGACGGAAAGCGCCTATTTCTCCAGCGCCGCCCAAAAAGACTGCTATGGGGAGCTGGGCGTGGAGCGCTACAAGATCGTGGCCTCCTTTGACCGGGACACCTGTGAGCTGTGTGGAGCGCTGGACGGCAAGGTTTTCAAAATGTCGGACTATCAGGTGGGCCTCACGGCTCCCCCATTCCATCCTTGGTGCCGGTGTTGCACCTGCCCCTACTTTGAGGACATGGCCAAAGTGGGTGAGCGGTGGACCCGTAACCCGGACGGCACCACCCGCAAAGTCCCGGCGGACATGAGCTTTGAGGACTGGCGGCAGCAGTTTGTCCAGGGTCCGTTGCCAACAGGCTCCGCCGGTGGTACAATAACACCGGCCCAGCAGCATTTTTCTGGAGCCGTCCAAGGCATGAACAGCATGACCCAGAGCTATCAAGACGGCCTGGAAAACCGCTTTGCTACTGGCACACCCACCGCACAAAGCGCTTTCTCCAAGTATGTGACCTCCAGCTCTGTGGCAGACGGAGCCTACACCAAGGGCGCACATTTTAGCCCTGTGACCCAAAAGGTCAACATGAATTTTGCGGAGGACGCCATCAACCCAAGGGGCCTGGGCACTACGTTCTTTCATGAACACGGGCACTATATTGATTTTCTTTCCTGCTCTGGGCCTGGCTACACGTCCACGCTCACCCCGGACTTTGGGAACGCCCTGCGGGGTGACTACGCCGCATATATCAAGGCGGCCATGAAACAGTATGGCATCAAAA
>CANDEE010000104.1 GCA_947383685.1 uncultured Pseudoflavonifractor sp. | reverse complement strand
GGTAGAGCACCTGCCTTTTAAGCCGGTTGTCCGGGGTTCGAGCCCCCGCCGGGTCACCATTGAAAGCATATCCGAACCTTTGGGTTCGGATATGCTTTTTTTTGCCCCAAGCTGGGCATACTGTATAGGGAGGTGGAAGTATGACGCCCAAAAACAAGAAAAGAGTTTGGCCGCCCCAGGCAGTGGCGGAGGAAATGGAACGGACCATCCCGGAGGAGGTATATCCCGTACTGGATACGGACCTGGCCCGGGACAATGTGGAGAACGACCTGCCTGCCGCCGACTTAGAGGACCTTTGAGGGAAAGAGGAGTGGAAAATGGCAAAACAGGGAATGAAACGGCCCCAAATAAACCCAAAGCCGCCCAAAAATGAGGCTCCCCCTGTGCCGGAGCTTCAGGGAAAAGCAAAAACCACCAAACAAAAGGCAAAGCCTATCACAGAAAAATAAAGCTCCGGGCTGGACAAGGCTGTCCGGCCCGGAGCTTTTTATACGGCCTGAAAGAGATAAAATTTCAGATAGTTGGTCTCGGGCACGCCCCAGAGAATGGGGTGGTCGGGGGCCTGCTGGCGGGCCTCGATCTGCTTGAGCTGCACCCCTGCGTCCCGGGCTGCCGCGGCAATGACCCCCAGGAAGCGGGGCTCCTCCATGAAGTGGGAGCAGGAGCAGGTAGCCAGGTAGCCGCCCCGGGGCAGCAGCTTCATGGCCCGGTAGTTGATCTCCTTATAGCCCCTGGCGGCCTGCTCCGCCGTGCGGCGGGATTTGGTAAAAGCGGGAGGGTCCAAAATAATAAAATCCCATTCCCGCCATTTTTCCTCCAAAAGCCGGGGCAGCAGGTCAAAGATATCGGCGCAGAGGAAATCCATTTTACCCTCCAAGCCGTTGAGCTCCGCGTTTTTTCGAGCCATATCTACGGCGGACTGGGACACATCCACGGCGGTGACCCGTTCCGCGCCGCCCAGCGCGGCGTTGAGGGCAAAGGAGCCGGTGTGGGTGAAGCAGTCCAGCACCCGCTTGCCTGCCGCCAGACGCCCTACGGCTTCACGGTTATACTTCTGATCCAAAAAGAACCCGGTTTTCTGCCCATTTTCAAAATCTACGGTATATTTGACCCCGTTTTCTGTAATCTCTGTGATAGTCCCGGAAGGCGTTTCCTCACCGGGGAGGGGGAAGAAGCCCTTGCCCTGGGAAATGCCCTCCTTTTCCCGCAGAGCCTCGTCGTTGCGCTCGTAGACGGCCCGGATATGCTGTCCGTCTTCCCGCAGGACTTGAACCAGTAGAGGGAAAAGCAGGGCTTTCCTCTGCTCCATACCATAGGATAGGGTCTGGGTCACCAGAATATCGTTGAAGCGGTCTACCGTCAGGCCGGGGAGACCGTCGCTCTCCCCAAATACCACCCGGCAGGCGGAGAGGTCCCGGGGTTTCAGCACCGTTTTGCGGTAGGCCCAGGCATATTGGAACCGGCGGAGCCAGAAGCTCCCGTCAAAGGTATCGTTGGCGTTTCTGGAGAGGAGCCGAACCCGGATGAGGGAGGTGAGGCTGAGAAGCCCCGCCCCCAGCCAGGTCCCCTTTTCGGAGCAGACGTCCACAATGGCGCCGTTTTCCGCTGCCTCCGGGCAGGACAGCACCTCCCCGGCGTAGACCCAGGGATGGCCGCTCTCGATGGCTCTTTGGCCTTTCTTTGTGATGACGACGATGGGGTAGGGACGGGTCTGCTTCATGGGGACCGCTCCAATCAAAGAGATTTTCCACTTGTGTTTTTGTTTTTTCTATGATACACTAAATTTATCAAAAATGGAAGGGGCGGGAGCATGCGCAAGTAATCCTGCAAAGAAAAAGGGAAGCCGAAGTATTGTAAATCACAGTATTTTTGCGCCCTTTGCAGGAAAACCAGCCGTTGCTTTGCCTTTCATCCTAACAGGATTCCGCCTTTGGAGGCGGAGTGCCCTGTGTTTGGCGCGCCGCGGAGGGTTTTCCTTCTGGGGCGCTTGTTTTTTGCCAAGGAGGATGAAACGATGGCGATGATAAAAGTAGAAAATCTCACCTTTGCCTATCCGGGCAGCTACGACAATGTTTTTGAGAATGTAAGCTTCCAGATTGACACCGATTGGAGGCTGGGGCTTGTAGGGCGGAACGGCAGGGGAAAGACTACCTTTCTGAATCTCCTCATGGGGAAATACGCTTACAGCGGAATCATCACCGCCCCGGCTGCCTTTGACTATTTTCCCTGTCCTGTTCCCGACCGGACCCGGCCTACGGGGGAGGTGCTGGAGAAAATCTGCCCTCAGGCCCCGGAGTGGGAGCTGCTGCGGGAGCTGTCCCGGCTGGAAGTGGGGGAAGAAGTGCTGGAACGGCCCTTTGCTACCCTCTCCAACGGGGAACAGACCAAGGCCCTGCTGGCGGCCCTCTTTTTACGGGAGGGAAGCTTCCCCCTCATTGACGAGCCGACCAACCACTTGGACCTGCGGGGCCGGGAGCTGGCGGCCAGGTATTTGCGGGGGAAAAAGGGATTTATTCTGGTTTCCCACGACAGGCGGTTTCTGGACGGCTGCGTGGACCACATCCTGTCCCTGAACCGGACAGATATTCAGGTTCAGAGCGGGAATTTTTCCTCC
>CANDEE010000103.1 GCA_947383685.1 uncultured Pseudoflavonifractor sp. | reverse complement strand
CCCGGCCCAGAGGCGGCAACCTCTGAGCGGGGGAAGTAAAACCAGGTCAGCTAAACAAGGCACCCCTGCGCCCTATCTGCGCCGGGATGCCGGAAAGGATAGGAAAAACATGGAAAACTGGATAAAGACCAACCGGGAGGCCCTGGGGCTGTCACAAGCAAAGCTGGCGGCGGCTGTGGGCGTGGGCAAGAGCACGGTGAACGCCTGGGAGCATGAGGAAAAGCGGCCCAGCGCTGAGGCCTGGACCCGTCTGGCGGCGTTCTTCCGGGGGCATGGGCTGGAGGTCCCGCCCATGCCGGACGATCTCCCCCACGAGCGGCGGACGTTCCAGCGGGCCCGTCTGGGCACGGACCCCGGCAAGCTGCGGGGAAAGCGCCTCGCCGCTGGCCTGACCGTTGCGGCCCTGGCGGCGGCGCTGGGGGTGGGCAGGCACACCATCACCGACTGGGAGCACGGCACGGGCACGCCGTCTAAAAAGGCCATAGCGGCTCTTGCGGAGTTTTACCAATGCACCCCGGCGGAGCTGGGCTTTCCCGACATCCGCAACGGCCTGACCGTGGAGGAGCGCAACGAGCTCTTGCGGGGCTATCTGGAGGACATCAGCAAGGCCGTGTACGGTATGCGGCGGCTGCTGTGGGCGTCCCACACCGATCAGGAGGAGGCACGGCAGGACGCCGCCCTTGCCGTGCTGGAGGCTATCAACCGGGCGGAGGACCCGAAAGACACGGAATCCATGCGGCGCTATGTGTTCGCCACCATCAAGGGCTCCGTACTTAAAACGGCGGCGCAGAACACCAGCCGGGGCTTTACGCAAGTGCTCGCCGGAGTTTTCCCGGTGGTCATCTCCATGACGGGCTTTTATGAGAACACCATCCCGGACCGGTGGGGGCTGGAGGATGACGAATAGACCTTGCAGGGGGAGCTGTGCGGCTCCCCCTTGCTTTTTTGGCAACCCCTAAAATTAGGTTGATGGGCCGGGGCTGGCAACCCTTTGGTCCCGTTGTGGCCTCCTTTTTGTATAGGGCAAGAGGGGCCTGGGCAATCGTCCGGGCCCCTCAAGCTCAATCACGGGAGGGCCGCAAAAATAAGCCCATCCAGGGCGTTAAATCGGAGGTAATACCATGAGCGATGAGATCAACACCCAGCAGCAGACCCAGACCCAGCAGGACCCCACGCCGGGGGCAAAAGGCGGCAGGACATTCACCCAGGACGATGTAAACCGCATCGTGTCTGAGCGGCTGGCCCATGAGCGGGAAAAGCTCCAGGCCAGCGCCAAAGACACCGAGCGGGAAAAGGCTTTAGCGGCCCGTGAGGCCCGTCTGGATTGCCGGGAGTACCTGGACGCCCAGGGCTATCCGGCGGCGCTCCTGGACGTGCTGGACAGCTCTGACACGGACAAATTCAAGGCGGCTGTGGACAAGCTGGTAAAGGCTTTCCCGGCCATCACCGGCAGCGGCTCCACCACCCCCCGGCAGTATGTGGGGTGGCACCCCGGCGAGCGCTCCGCCCCCAAAGACGGCAGCGGAGGCCCGGACCCCATCAGGGCAGCTTTCAAGCCTAAAATCTAAAAAATTTTAGGAGTGATTTTTAACTATGGCAATCAATCTTGTCACCAAATTCCAGCCCTACACTGACGAGCAGTTTTCCACCGAGAGCAAGAAAGCGCTCATCACCAATCAGGACCTTGCCTGGACCGGGGCGCACACCATCAAGGTCTACAAGGTCACCACGTCCCAGATGAACGACTACGGGCGCAACGGCCCCGCCCAGGGCAACTGGTCCCGCTATGGCGCTGTGTCCGCCCTGGACGCCACCACGGAGGAGTTTACGCTGAAAAAGGACCGCTCTTTCACGTTCGCCATTGACAAGCTGGACACGGACGAAACCGCCGCCCAGCTCCAGGCCGCTACGGCCCTGGCACGGCAGAACCGTGAGGTGGTCATCCCGGAGGTGGACGCCTACGTCTACGGCGTCATGTGCGAAAAGGCCGGCCACAAGCCCGAGGCAAAGGCCCTGAGCGCCACCAACATCTACGGGGAAATCCTTGCCGCCTCCCAGGCGCTGGATGACGCCGAAGTGCCCGAGACGGGCCGGGTGCTGGTGGTGACCCCCGCCGTGTATGCCCTGCTGAAAAAGAGCAAGGACATCACCATGGAAACCGACATTGGCAATGATCTGCGCCTCAAGGGCGTCATCTCCAACCTGGACGGTATGAGCGTCCAGAAAATCCCCGCCAACCGGCTCCCCAAGGGCTTTGGCTTTATGGTGGCCCACCCCTGTGCCACCGTGGCCCCCGTCAAGCTGGAGGACTACACCGTGCACGAAAACCCGCCCGGTATCTCCGGATCGCTGGTGGAGGGGCGCATCGTGTATGACGCCTTTGTGCTGGACAACAAGGTGGAGGCTATTTACTACCAGGCCCAGCCCTACACCGAGCCCACGCCCCCCGCTGAGGAGGGCGGCAAGGCATAACGGGAAAACAGGGCCGGGGCTGGTAGGCTCCACCCCGGCCCTACTACTCAAGAAAACTCACGTTTCCCCGGTTTTAACTACCTTATAAAACCTAACATTTAAGGAGGTCATCTAATGGCAACTGTCACCCTTGGCAGCAAAGCAGAGGGCTCCATCATCAAGCTCAA
>CANDEE010000102.1 GCA_947383685.1 uncultured Pseudoflavonifractor sp. | reverse complement strand
AGGCCTCAATCCAGTCCGGCAGGCTCTCATTGATGGCGTCAAAGGTCAGGCCCCACTCACGGCACGCCTGCACGGCGGCCCGGAGCAGCAGGCCCTCCCGGCAGGTCCAGAGAATGAGCCCCGCCCCGGAGGCCTGCCGATCCTTGGCTTTGGCAATCACATCCCAGTTGGGGGCTCCGATGTCGGGGTAAGCGTTCACGCACAGGCAGCCGTCAAAGTCAATGGCAATGGCGTCCCTCACCGAAAGCACCTCCCGGTCTTTTTGTCACGGAGCTCAATGCGGGCCAGCAGCTCAAAGCCGCTTTCCGCAATGATGTACTTGAGGACTTTGATGAGGAAATTGACCTTTGCATCCAGCTCCGCCTCCTCTCGGATAATGGGCTTTAATGCGTGGTAGGCCGTGGGGTCCGGGCATCCGCTGGCGTTGAGAAAAGGGTTTTTGTTGTCAGGCATTGCGGGCCTCCTTTGCAGCTCTCTGGGCCCACTTCACGCCGGGGTCCTTGTCGGTCAACACCCGCCCGCTGGCACACTTGACGCATTTGATGCGCCAGTGTCCGGCGTGGCGTTCAAAGTGGCCATAGCCGGGCGGGGTCCAGGCTCCGCAGCAGTAGCAGGTGCCAGGGTATTTGTTTCTTGCCATTTGGGTCACCTCTTTGCGATTTCTTCAAAAACAATGGTCTTGGGCAGGATGCCCTTGCACACGTAAACGCTGCTGAATGGCGGGTTTATGGAGGGGGCGGGGTCCTCATAGCTTTTGAAATAAGCCACCCGGCGGTTGAAATACATGATTTCAAAGTCATGCTCTCTGAACATCTCAAACCGGCGCTGGCTTTCAAAGAGGCCCACCACCCCCACCAGCATGGCAAAGGGCTTGTCCAGGTCAAAAAGCCGCTCCAGCACCTCTCCCTTGAGGGAATAGGGCGGGTTACTGATTATGTAGTCACAGGGCGGGGGCATCGTGGTAAAGAAGTCCTGGCCGGTGGAGAGGTGCGTGGCGGTTACCTGATAGCCAAACAAGCGGAAAATCCGCACGAAAAGGCTTTCCTCCGTGTCAAACGGACACCATACAGAGATGCGCCGGTCTGAGTAAGGGGGGGGGAGATGCCGGAGCAGAGGGGTGATTGCATAGGCCGGGGTGTAAAACTCATCATTTTTGCTGTTGGCCACCTCCGCCACCTTAAAGCCGCTCACCGGCCCCTCCGGCAACGCCCGGCGTCCTCATTGGGCACCCAGTCCTCCACCACGATGACCGGCTCACCGGGGCCCTTGTCACAGATAAAGTCACCCTCCCCGATATAGACACAGTGGTCACACATCCCAGGGTCACACATCCAGGGCTTGTCCCGGTGCTGGTATTTCTTGCGCTTTTTCATGTTCGGCCTCCTCTTTCATAAAGCGTTCTCCCAGCTCGAACACACCACGGGGCTGGCCTTTATAAAAGCCTTTCATGGGACGTTCTAACTGGCGTTGTAGGTCTTTGAGCTTTTCCCAGTACAAAGGGAGATATTTGCGGATGTTTCGCAGTTCTTTGAGGTTTTTATTACAACAGCACCAACAGGAAACACGGTCCAGGATGTCATATAGACGGACAACACCAGCACCGCCATCTTCCTCCCAAAAGTAGCCCGCCGCATAGCACAGCTCCAGACAGGCGGCCTCTGTCAGCTTGTAGCTGGCAAGAGGGAAGATTTTATAGGGCTTTCGTTCTTTTTTGAGCCGGTCATGTTCGTCTGCCGCTATGCCAACATACACCTTTGCGCCAATGCTTTCTGCATATCGGTCAAGGGCTTTGAGCTTGCAGGTAGTCCCCCACCGGCAAAGGCCGCCACACCAGCCATACCCACGGCGCTCACGTCCTTTAACGGGGCGCTCCAGCATGTCATAAAGAAAAGGCCTGTCTGGGTGTAATTCTATGTAGCGGATGCCGTTTTTGCGGAGAAGTGGGAGAACGGCATCACGCACATTGTAGAGGGCTTGAAATTCCATCCCGGTGTCGTAAAAGACCACCTCATCCAGTGGCAGGCCGTGCTCAATAATGGTGAGTATCATGGCCAGGCTGTCCTTGCCGAAAGAGCACGATGCAATATATTTCATGGGTGCCTCCCCGGCCCCACCACCGCTACTGGCGGGGGGGGGCTTGTCATTTCATGGGTCTATGTGTTGCCGGGTGCGTTTTTTCCGGCGGAAAAATCAATCGGCCCTAAAGCCGTGCTTGGCCAGGTAGCGCTCCGCCTGGGAATACTGGGTAAAGGTCCGGCTCTTGCGCCGTTGACGGTCACGGCCCAGGACGATGGTGGAGCCAATGCCCTGGATGAGCCACTGGTCTTTGCCGTTCTTGCGGATGGGGTTAAAATAGACCGCCTCACCTTTGTCGTTGATAATTAGCCGAATTTGCCTATACACAAAAAGCCCGCCGAAAGGCGGGCTTTTCAGTATTTTAGGGCAAAAGGAGGACAACCCCATGTCGAAAGACGAATACTACGCGCTGCTGAAGGCGGCCCACGAGCGCACGGACTGGCACGACCGCGACAGCATCCACGCCTACAACGAGTACGCCCGCGAGCTGCGGAAGCAGATGGCAGAGGAGGATGACAAATGTTTCTGGTAAAAGACCTGACCCGCGCCCAGCAGGATGTGACCGAGGTTCACGACACGAAGGAT
>CANDEE010000101.1 GCA_947383685.1 uncultured Pseudoflavonifractor sp. | reverse complement strand
ACCATGAGCATGAACGAGATGGAGAGCAAAATCCGGGAGCTGCGCCAGCTCCAGAACCTTATCGAGGAAGCCCAGGCCGAGGCTGAGGCCATCAAGGACAGCATCAAGGCCCAGATGGGGGATGCCGAGGAGCTGAGGGCCGGGGAGTACAAGGTCACCTGGAAGGCCGTCACCGGCAGCCGCCTGGACACCGCCTCCCTGAAGAAGGCCCTGCCCGACGTGGCCTCCGCCTTCACCAGGCAGACCACCACCCGCCGCTTCTGCGTGGCATGAGAAAAGCCCCTTGCATCAATGCCCGTCAAAGCTGGATGCAAGAGGCCACCGCAAACCAGCCGGAGCGGGTCTGCTCCCTCAGTATAGCAGGCCCGCCCGGAAATATCAAGATGGAGGAATGAGCTATGACCACGAAAAATGATTACTGATCTGTTCCAGGCCTTTCAGGAGAACATGAAGGACCCCGTCCCCGAGTTGTCCGCTGAGATGGAGCTGGAGGAAAGCAATTTCCTGGAGAAGCTGGAGCAGGACGCTTCGACCGAAGCGTACCCTGACCTGGAGGACGGCGCCATGGTGCTGCTGGGCCTGCGTGAGCTGAAGGGCTTCGCCATGGGGATGGCCGCCGCCCGGGAGTTGGCGAAGCTCTGAGCGCCGACCCCTGGCCGGGGGTTTACACACGTGGGAATACGTGCTATAATAGATACTGCCGGGAGGGGCAGACTATGAGAGTAAACGAAGTGAAGCAGATGCTTCGGAAGAACGATTGCTATTTCTACCGGCAGGGCAGCCGGCACGAAATCTGGATAAGCCGAAGGACCGGGAAGAAGTTCCAGGTCCCGAGGCATGGGACCCAGGATGTCCCTCCGGGGACCCTGAAATCCATCAAGGAAAGCGCCGGGATAGAGTGATGTGAGGAGGATTGAAATGGCAAAGTACGCATACCCCGCAATCTTCACCAAGGAGGAAAAAGGCTACTCCGTAGCCTTCCCGGATATAGAGGGCTGCTTCACCTGTGGCGACACCCTGCCGGAGGCGATGGAGATGGCCGAGGACGCCTTATGCCTGATGCTCTATGACCACGAGGAGGATGGGGAGGCCATCCCCACCGCCTCGGATGTGAAGACCGTCCAGGGGGGGACGGCGGAGGTCGTTTCCCTGGTGTGCTGTGACACGGTGGAGTATCGGAAGCTCTATGATAACCGGGCGGTGAAGAAGACCCTCACCATCCCAAATTGGCTGAACACCCTTTCCGAGCGGGCGGGTATCAACTTTTCCACCGCCCTGCAAGAGGCCCTGAAAGCGAAGCTGGACATCCAGTGAGAGGAGGACACATCCATGCCGTTGCCGCAAGAGAACCGCTACACCCTGGCCGATGCCCTGGCCTGGGACGAACAGGACCGCATCGAGCTGGTCTATGGGGACCCGGTGATGATGGCCCTGCCCACCCGGGCGCACCAAAAGGCCGTCATGGAGCTGTCGGCCCAGCTCCACGCATACCTGAAGGGGAAGAAGTGCGAGGTCTACCCCGCCCCCTTCGCCGTCCGGCTGTTTGAACAGGACGGGGACCGCCCGGAGGACGTGGACACGATGGTGGAGCCGGACATCACTGTGGTGTGTGACCCCTCCAAGCTGGATGACACCGGCTGCAAGGGAGCGCCTGACCTGGTGATGGAGATACTTTCCCCGTCCACCACCCGGCACGACCGCTTCACCAAGTTCAACCTCTACCAGCGGGCCGGGGTGCGGGAATACTGGATCGTGGACCCCGCCGATAAGTCGGTGCAGGCTTTTGTCCTGGAGGATGGGCGGTACACCGCCAAGGACTTTGGAGCGGCTGGCGACAGGCTGCGGGTGAATATCCTGGAAGACTGTACCATTGACCTGTCCCAGGTCTTTCCCGAGTGAGCAAACAAAGGCCGGAGGGTGATTCCTCTGGCCTTTTCTTTCACCTGGAGGTGGTGATATTGGCAAATGCGGAGAACCTGAAAGGGAAGGGGTTAGACCATCGAACCCCGAGCGAACAACGAGAAATAGCCAGAAAAGGGGGCCAAGCCTCTGGAGCTGCCCGGGGGCTAAAGAAAATGCGTCGGGTTGCTGCTGAGATGCTGGCGGATATGCCCGTTGCCGATAATGAGCTGCGGCGGAAAATGGAATTGCTGGGGGTCCCTGAAGAAGACCGCACATATCAGATGGCTGTTGTGATGGCTATGCTTATCCAGGCCCTAAAGGGGAATGTCAATGCCGCCGGCTTCCTTCGTGATACCATCGGGGAAGGACCGGGCGACCAACTCCGGCGGGAGAAGCTGAAGCTGTCCAAAGCCAGGTTTGAGTATGAGAAGGTCGGAACTGAGAAGGAGGAAGTGTCCCTCGCTGAGGCTATCCAGGCGGCCTATGAGGAGCGCAAGCGGAGGGGTGGGCCTACACCCTCCCGAGATGATGACGGTGGCCACACGGAGGCGGAGGGGGCCTGACGTGCTTTGTGTGGATTGCCCTCCCGCTCGTCCCCCTGCTGGTATGGTGACTTGTAGGGATGAGGTCGGGCGGTGCTGTCCCTGAGAGAAACTGACACAAAACTGACACGGCCATGTAATGGGAAGCATTTTCAACCATTGACAAGAGATGATAAGCAAAGACAAGAAAATGCCCGGAGGCGTTGGGCGGCAAGGGCTGAGGGAGGATAAGACACAATAAACAATGACAAGAAAAATCAAGAGGTTATGAGTTGGTAAGGATGAGGTC
>CANDEE010000100.1 GCA_947383685.1 uncultured Pseudoflavonifractor sp. | reverse complement strand
GTGGACACCTACTTTGCGGAGCTGGCCAGCCAATGGTCCAGCTCTGATTTTTTGACGGTGCGCATCTCTCAGATTGAAAGCCGCATCCTGTCCACCTGCTCCGCCATGGTCACTGACATTGGCGGCACCCAGATCAACGGCAAAGAGGAAAACCTGGTGCTGGACCCGGACAGCATCCCGGTGAGGGGGAGCATGGATGGATAGAAAACTCATTGACTACCTGCCCCCGGTGCTCCGTGACGTGACAGAATTTAAGGCCATCAACAATGCCAATGAGCCGGAAATTTCCCTTGCATGGGGCGGCCTTGACTGGGTGATGGCCAATCAATTCCTGGATGACGCCGATGAGCGGGGCGTGTCCGTATGGGAGCAAGAGCTGAAAATCCGCCCGAAAGATACGGACAGCCTGGCGGTACGCAAGGCCCGTGTCAAGGCGCTGTGGAACCGGGAGCGGCCCTATACAGTCCCTTGGCTCAAGAACTGGCTCCAAGGCCTGTGCGGCCCGGACGGCTATGAGGTGACCATCGTGGACTACTCCGTCCATATCCAGCTTGACTACTCCGTCCTGCCGGACGCTGGCCGCATTGCGGCAGAAATTATGGACCTGCTGCTGGCCGTCCGGCCCTCTAATATGTGGCTGCTCATGGTGTCCTTTGTGCAATCGGAGGGATGCGTCCAGATGGGGGCTTTGACGGAGCGGTCTGTTTATATGGACGTGTGGCCCATGCTGGTCAATGAGCTGGAGAGCGCTGGCGGCATCAAGATGGCCGGGCCTCTTGAATATCACGCCACGGTTGAAATCTACCCATACAAGGAGGACATTGAAAATGCCTGAGCAAGTGAAACAATACGGCACTAAGGTCACCACTCTGGGGGCCAGCCGCATCACCGCCTGTATTTTGGCGGGCACCAAGCTGAAAATCACCCAGGCCGCCGCCGGGGACGGTGGCGGGGGCTACTATGTGCCCACGGTAGACCAAACGGAACTGATGGGGGAAATGTGGCGGGGCCCCATTGTGTCCGCCGTGCAAAACCCCGCCGTGCCCAATATGCTGGATGTCAAGATCGTCATTGATGACAGCGTGGGCAATTTCGTCTGCCGTGAAATGGGCCTTTACAGTGAGGACGGCGTGCTCATCGCCGTCTGTAACACCCCGGACACGGAAAAGGTGGCCATCTCCACCGGCGTGGACGGACGGCTCACAATGGTCATGCACATTGTTGTGGCGGACGCCTCTGTGCTGGAGTTTACCATCGTTCCCGCCCTGGACGTGGTGAGCCGTGAGGACCTGGAAAGGGCCATTGAGGAGCACAACATTGACCCCGCCAGCCATGCGGACATCCGGCAAGCCATCCCTGCCGCTGTGGATGCCCACAACAGCGCCTCCGATGTTCACCCGGAGCTCCAGGCAACGGTGGGCGGCATTGACGCCCGCCTGGCTGTCCTGGAGCTCAAATATGGCACCAACATCACCGGCAACTCTTTCACGGTGACCTTTGCCTCCCTTGTGGGGCTGGTGGTGGCCGGCGTGTGGAATGAGACATACCAGAGAGTGGAGTTTTAGCCATGCCAAACTATGACATTATTCCCATGGCCGCTGATCTGCTGGACTACACCATCCAGCGGGTCAAGACTGTGGAGCCGGAATACAAGCCCGTGAGCGCCTACGTCATGGAGAATGGCCAGCTTGTCCAGCGCACCCTCTACCAGAAAGTGCGGGGTGACGGCAAGCCCCATTTTCCCAAAAGCCAGACTTTCCACTTGTGCGCCCGTCTGGAGGACTGTGCCGCTGACATCCTGGAGCGGTGCATTGCCGCCAATGACCGCTATTTTGAGACGGAGTATGAGGAACGGCTCAAAGACCTGGACACGGTGGTCATGCTGTGCGAGACAATGCTCACCTACATCAATATGAGCTATAAGAAAAAGTATATCTCAGATGACCAGTGCCACTACTGGACGGAGCTTGTGCGCCCGGTAAAGCAAAAGGCTTTTAACTGGCGGAGGAACGACAGCAACCGGGCGGCGGCTCTGCGGGAGGCCAAGGCCACCCAGGAGCTTGTCCGGCTGGGGCAGATCGCCCAGCAGATGGCCGTGGCCATGACCTCCAGCTAAAAAGGATATACCGGCCAGAGGCCGTTATATTTGGGTGTGACCTATTTTTTATCCCTGCGCTCCCCGAACACGAACAACACCAACAACGCCTGGAACTTGAACTCCAACGGCAACCTCAACAACAACAACTGCTCCAACACCAACGGCTCCCGCCCCGCTCTGATGGTAAGGCCCGACCGAGTAGGCCCAAAGCCGAAAACAGCGCCGTCCATCACATCAAAGGAGGTCACACCCAGCCCCGGACCACACCGGGGCAAATACATTGCGTTGATGCCACGCACCGCCCAGATGGGAGGTGTGGGGCTGCTGGTCCTGTCAGTCCGGCACCTAAACAGCGCATGAGGAGAGGACAGCCCGCCGCAAGAACGACAGGGGGCCGCCCGCACGAATAGGTGGGAAACCCGTGACATTTTTACAAATCTGCACGTTTGCCGTGCTCTACAAAGCCTATCTGGCCGCACGGAGAGGCAAGCGAACAAGGGCAGCAACCGCCCGCTTTGAGGTCCGGCTGCTGGAGAACATTGTAAACCTCATTTACATCCTGCGCACCAAGATATACAGGCCTGGCGCTTTTCAAGTGTTCTATGTCTTTGAGCCCAAGAAAAGGCTGGTACAGGCCCCGGCCTTTATAGACAAGCTGGTCCAGCACGCCATAGTGGACA
>CANDEE010000099.1 GCA_947383685.1 uncultured Pseudoflavonifractor sp. | reverse complement strand
TCCTGTTCGTTGGAGCGGTCACCCTCGCCTCCATTCCCAAGGGAGCGGGAGGCATTTTAAAGGGGTTCCAAGAGATAGCACTTGTAAACGCAGCTGGGACGCCTCCTCTCCCCTTGAAGCAAAAGAAGGAGGGCTTGGAGGAAAGCATAGAGCTTCTGACCCTTGGAATCCCCAAGGAGACCTTCTCGGACAAGCTGACAGATATAGAGGCAGCTCTGAATTGTCATTTTGTCCGCTTGGAGGAAGGGGCAGACAAGCAGCACGTCATTCTGCACATGATCCCCGGAGAGGTTCAGATCCCCGACAAGGTGTTTCTGTCCCATGCAAAGGACACTCCCTCGGCACAGGTACTTTTGGGGGAGGCAATCAACGGCCCGGTAAAGCTGGACTTCAATAAGACGCCCCACGCCCTTTTCGGCGGCAGCACAGGCTCAGGCAAGACGACCCTCATTAAGAGCGTGGTCGCCCAGCTTTTGGCCAAGGGAGAGAGTGACGGCCCCGGCGTTGACGTCCGCATTATCGACCTGAAGGGTGGACAGGACTACCCGCCAGCATGGAGGAACGGCCTCTGTCAGTTCTTCACAGACGCCGGAGACGCCCTCTCTACCCTTGACCTTGCCGTTGGGGAGTTGGAGCGGAGAAAGAGCCTCTTTGCCCAGATTGGAGCATATAAGGGCTTGCCCTGCTCCAGCTTGGAGGACTATAACCGCCTTTCCGGTGAAAAGCTCCAGCGTATCGTCATTGTCATTGACGAGATCGCCGAGCTGACGGACACAACGGGGATGGACACGCCACACAAAAAGCGGGCCTCGGAGATCAACGCCACAATCTCCACCATTGCCCGGTTGGGCCGCTCGGTGGGGGTCAACCTGATTATCGGCACACAGCGGCCAGACGCTAACGTGGTGGCCGGACAGATCAAGAGCAATATAGATTACCGGGTATGCGGCAAGGCGGACGCCACGCTGTCAACTATCATCATCGGGGACGGCTCCGCCAATGACAAGATCCCGAAGGACAGCCAAGGACTGTTCCTTAACCACGAGGGGACTATCTTTCGTGGCTATCTGCTGAAAGAAGAAATCTAACCTATCAATCAAGGGGGCAAGAACCCCACGACATGAATAATCAGCATTTTGTTCTTGCTCCTCCATTTTAAGGAGGATTAAGAAATGATGGATAAGTGTTCTTATATTGACGTTTCAGCTATGCCCGTGGTGCTTACCGTACCACAGGTGGCGCAGGTTTTGGGTATCTGCAAAAATACGACCTATGCGCTGCTCCGCAGCGGAGACCTCAAAAGTATTCGTGTTGGACGGAAGATCAGGGTGTCAAAAGATTCGCTTTTGGAGTTCATTGCGGCATGAAAGAGAATATGAGATTGACGGCAGGGCCGCAGGGGAGTATGATGGCAGTAGCACATCTGTGTGGCGGAAAGGAGGCTTATATGCCACGCAGTAAAAGGGAAAAAGGCCGTGGGGCGAACAATATGGGCACTGTCAGGAAAAGGATCGTGAAGAAGAACGGAAAGGAATACACCTTCTGGGAGGCCCGGTACACAGAGAGATATGACCCCGGAACGGGGAAACAGATCCAGCGGAGTATCACCGGGAAGACCCAGAAAGAGGTAGCCCAAAAGCTCAAGGCCATTTTGAGCGACATTGACGATATGGTATATACCGCTCCAACAAAGCTCACTGTGAATGAGTGGCTGGACATTTGGGAGAAGGACTATCTAAACGGTGTGAAGCCTCGAACGGCGGAGAGCTATCGTGATATAGCCCGCCTCCACATCAGACCGGGCTTGGGTGCTGTAAAGCTCTGCAAGCTGACCCACCATATGGTGCAGGTGTTTATCAATCAGCTTTCGGAGGAGCGCAACGGAAAGCCCGGCCTGTCGCCCAAGTCGGTGAAGAATGTACATGGGGTACTTCACAGATCCTTGCAGCGAGCCGTTATTAACCGCTACATCCCCTTTAATCCTGTCAATGATTGTGACTTGCCAGTTGTTGAGAAACCTCGGATTCGCTCTTTTGAACCGGAGGAAATAACCGAGTTCTTGCGGGAGGCCGAAGGGCACCGCTACGAGAACCTGTATAGGCTTGCCCTGTTCACTGGAATGAGGGAGGGAGAGCTGCTGGGCCTCACATGGGACTGTGTGAACTTCAAAAGAGGAACGATCAGCATATACAGGCAGCTGGTACAGACCCGAACCGGAGGACGGAAGTTTTCACTGGGAAGCACGAAAAATACCAAAGGGCGCACGATCCAGCCCGGTGTTGAGGTCATGAAATTGTTAGAGACCATTAGATCGGAACAGGACAAACAGAGGGCGGTAGCTGGTGCGGCATGGAAAGAGGAAGGGTTCGTGTTCACAAATGAGCTTGGAGAGCACTACACCCATGCAGCGGTCTACTGTGCGTTCAAAAAGGTAGTTCGCAAGATAGGACTTCCGAAGGCACGGTTCCACGATCTACGCCACACCTACGCAACATCGGCTATTTATGCTAAGGTAGACATTAAAACGATCTCTGAGAACTTGGGCCATGCTACAGTCGCTTTTACACTGGATAAGTATGCCGACGTTATCCAGCAAATGCGCCAGAGCTGTGCCGATAAGATGGATCAATTCATTGCCCAAATTGACCCCAAGAGAGCGGCCTGAAAAAATAATAAGGGAAAAAATAAGGGAAACTCGCCCGAAATGGGCAGAGAAAAACCCTGTAACCATTGCGATTACAGGGTTTTTGATGGTGCGGATGGCGGGACTTGAACCCGCACGTCCAGTGGACACCAGCACCTCAAG
>CANDEE010000098.1 GCA_947383685.1 uncultured Pseudoflavonifractor sp. | reverse complement strand
GTCATGTACCGGGTCAAGGGCTATGACACAGCGGGCCTAAACTCCGGCTGGAGGACCGGCAGCAATGTCACGGTGGTCAACAACCGGGCCCCCTCTGCCCCCGGTAGCATCACGGTCCCCGCCGCCGTCCGGGGTGGGAGCACCCTGCCCATTTCCTGGACCAAGGCCACGGACAGCGATGACAACCTCAGTGGCTATGAGCTGGAGCGGAGCGTCAACGGCGGGAGCTGGTCCCAAATCTACAAGGGAGCGGCCCTGTCCTATACGGACACCATCACCGCTGGGTGGAATACGGTGGCCTATCGTGTCCGGGCCTATGACACGCTGAGTGCCACCAGCGCCTACATCACCAGCGACACCCGCACGGTGGACAATAACGCCTATCCCGTCATCACCGGCTCCACGGCCTCCGGCACCAACCTGGGCACCAAAAATGCGGGCTTTGACCTCACCTATACCGTAACGGATGCAGACGGGGACACGGTAACCGTCAAGGAGTACATGGACAACGTGCTCATGCGGACCTATACGGCTACCCTGGGCCAGTCCAACACGTTCCAAGCCGTCACCGCCGCCAACTTCCAGAAAGTGCTCAACGGGGACCACACCCTCAAGGTGGTGGCCAATGACGGCAAGGCGGACAGCGCCGCCTATACGGTGAGCTTTTCCAAGCTGGTGACCACCGCCAGCATCACCCTGGAGCGGCCCCTTGAGGCGGATGACGCCATCACCATCATGGTGCTCAACATCGTGGGCGCTCTGCCTGTTGACGCCGTTCTGGAAGTGCTGGTCACCAACAACGCCAAGGATGCCAGCCCCGTGTGGGAGGACGCCACGGCGGACATCAAGAACGGAGCCAACCACGTCTTTACCAACAAAACCGCCGCCAATGGCTTTGCGTTTAACTTCAAGCTCACCGTGAGCCGGGGCGCAAGCGGCCAGGGCGGCTATATTTCCAACATCGGAGGTGCCTTTGAATGAGTGTAGAATACACCGCCAACAGCCTCAAGGCCATCAATGCGGCCAAGCTGTACGCCCAGCAGCGGGAGAACGCCGCCGCCATCGCCTTTGTGGTGCTGGCAGAGAGCGGCCAGATCGACGC
The DNA here is from genome assembly GCA_947383685.1 of uncultured Pseudoflavonifractor sp. Taxonomy (GTDB): domain Bacteria; phylum Bacillota; class Clostridia; order Oscillospirales; family Oscillospiraceae; genus Vermiculatibacterium. The sequence continues at coordinate 1,801 of CANDEE010000098.1, read as the reverse complement.
CGTGACCGCCTCTGAGCAGTCCACCCTCTTTTCCCCCTGGGAGCCCGGCATCAACTACACCGTGGGGAACCTCCGCCAGTATGACGACGCTCTTTATCGCTGCGTACAGGCTCACAAATCTCAGGCCGGGTGGGAGCCGGACAAGGCCGCCTCCCTCTGGGCGGTGACCAGTGACCCGGCGGAGGAGTGGCCCGCCTGGAGCCCGCCTTTGGGGGCACATGACGCATACAGCGCCGGGGACAAGGTGAGCCATAACGGCAAGCATTGGACCTCTGCGATGGACGGAAACGTCTGGGAGCCCGGCACTTATGGCTGGGATGAAATCACGGAATAAGGAGGAAAACATCATGGTCATTGAGCTCACACTTGGAGGCCTGGTCACGCTGCTGGGCATCCCCACCGCCATCACGGCCTTTTGTTCCTGGATGCTCCAGCGGCGTATCACCAGGCGGGAGGCCGCCCAGGAGGAACGGGAAAAGGCCCGTGAGAAAAATGAGGTGCTTATCATCAAGGGCATGGGGGCCGCCATCGCTCTGGGGGAGGCCACGGCCGAGGCCGTCCAGCGCATCCCGGACGCCCATTGCAACGGTGATATGCACGCCGCCCTGGAGTACGCCAGAAAGGTCAAGCACCAGCACAAGGAATTTATGACGGAGCAGAGCGTCCAGGCCCTCTACTAAAGGAGGGCGGGCGCTTTGGAATTTTCCAAGAAAATGCTGGTGCTCCACATCGTCATTTCCGTCACCCTCTGCACTGTCGCTGTGGTGGGTATTTTCCGGGGCCTTGATGTCACCGCTGTAGCGGCTCTGGCTGGCACCTCTCTTGTGACAGACGGCACCTGGGGCGGCTTTTACCTGTGGAAATCCAAGAATGAAAACCGGGCCAAATATGCCCAGCGTTTTCTCAAACAGTTTGCGGGCCAGTATGGGGCGGATGTAGCCCTCCGGGCCGCTGAAATCGTGCTGAAAGACTAAAGGAGGAGATCACACCATGAGCAAGATGAAGGCTCAGACCCTTGTGGACAAGGCGGTGGACATCGCCAAGAACTACAAGACGTTGTATGTCATGGGGTGCTTTGGCGCTCCTATGACGGCAGAAAACAAAACCCGGTACACGCAAAATCACGCCTACAACAAACAGGCGGCCCGCACGGCCATGATTAAGGCCGCCACGGCGGACACCTTTGGCTTTGATTGCGTCAACCTCATCAAAGGCATCCTCTGGGGCTGGTGCGGGGACGCCTCCAAGCGGTACGGCGGGGCCACCTACCCCACCGCTGCCATGTTTGCCGCCGGAGCGTGCCCGGACGTGGGGGCGGATGGCATGATCGCCAAATGCACCGGCGTGAGCACTACCGGCTGGGCATCTATGGTGCCCGGTGAGGCTGTCTGGCTGTCCGGCCATATCGGCATCTATATCGGGGACGGCCTGGCGGTGGAGAGCTCCCCCGCCTTTGCCAACAAAGTCCAGATCACCGCCGTGGCCAACATTGGCAAAAAGGCTGGGTACAGCGCCCGAACCTGGACCAAGCACGGCAAAATCCCCTGGGTGGACTATACGGGGGCCGTGGCGGGCGGCAGCGCCCCGGTGGTATCTCAGCCCACCCAGCCCGACACAAACGCCCAGGGGCCCGCTGTGGGGGCCGTGGTAGCCTTTACCGGCATCCAGCACTACACCAGCTCCAACAGCACCAGCCCCAAGACCTGCAAGCCCGGTGAGGCCAGGGTCACCGCCGTGGCCAAGGGAGCCCGGCATCCCTATCACCTCATCAAGACCACCGGCAGCTCCTCCACCGTCTACG
>CANDEE010000097.1 GCA_947383685.1 uncultured Pseudoflavonifractor sp. | reverse complement strand
GTTCCGCAAACGGGAAGTCAAGACTTCCAGAAAACGGCCACTAATAATACTGAGAAGAATAAGACTAAATTCAATGATACTGACCTATCAATCTATCCGGCCAGGGGGCTGACGGAAAGCCGTGGGCCTGGGGCAGACGATACGATGGATAGGATACGGGCTTACCGGAGGTTGATTAAGGAAAATATTGAGTATGACATTACCAGGGATCGCCTTGGCTATGACGCCGAAATTCTGGACGAGATATTAGACATTATGGTGGACACGGTATGCGGCACAAAACCCATGGTGCGGATCAACGGCCAGGACTTTCCAGCGGAGGTGGTAAGGAGCCGTCTGTTAAAACTCAACTCGGAGCATATCAAGTACGTGGTGGACTGCTTAAAGCCCAACACCACAAAAGTGCGCAATATCCGTTCTTACCTGCTCACCTCCCTCTATAATGCCCCCACAACCATAAGCAGCTACTACACAGCCCTGGTCAACCATGACCTTTACGGCGGCGGGTAACTGCTTTTTTCATGCCCATACCGGTGCTGCCGGGGAAAGGAGTGTTCCATGAAAAAACCATTCGCTTACATTACCGCTGTCTGGAAGGGCGGCGAGTTTACGGTCGCTGACCAGGCAAGCGTTTACTGCCGGAAAGTCTATGAGGCCGGGTTTACCCCAATCTGCCCGGTTCTCTACCTGCCCAACTTCCTGCGGGATTCTATCCCCGCCGAGCATAAGGACGGCATTGACATGGCCCGTGAACTTCTGCGCCGGAGCCATGTCCTGATCGTCTGCGGTGACGAGGTGGACGAGGCAGTGAAGAACGACATCGCCGTTGCCCAGCGGCTGGGTATCACGGCGACCACCCTGGACGGGATCTTAACGATACGCTCCCAGGGAGAAAACCAGGTGGAGCCTTAATGGTTCCCTCCTGCCAGGGAAAGGAGTGGTGACAGATTGCAGGAAGAAATTGAGAACAAATCCGTTGCGCTTAGTATTAAAACCACCAAGCTGACCGCCAGCGTGCTGAAGGCGGCGCTCATAAATGCCCTTGCGCAAATGGAGAGGCAGCGGAAAAACCCAAAAGTCTATAAGGGCAAACAGAGCGTGAAACATCTTGTCCGGCAGGGGGCCGGGGTCAGCAACATTGAGGTCACGGACGGAAATATCAAGTCCTTTGAGAAGGTGGCACGGAAATACGGCATTGATTTCGCTCTGAAGAAGGACACCTCCACCCAGCCGCCCCGGTATCTGGTTTTTTTCAAGAGCCGGGACGCTGACGCTCTGACGGCGGCCTTCCGGGAGTATTCGGGCCGGGTGATTAAGGACAAGTCCAGGGAAAAGCCCTCTATCCGCAAGCAGCTTGTCAAATTGCAAGAGGTGGTCAAAAACATGGCCAAGTCCCTTTCCCGGAACAAACAGCAGGAGGTGGACAGATAATGAAACGGAAAAAAATTAACAAAGCCAAGCTGTTAAAGGCCGCTTTCCCCTATCTCTTCATGGGGTTAATGGCTACCAAGCTGGGGCAGGCGTACCGCATGGCCTCCGGTGGTGACGTGCTGGATCGGATTTTCGGGGCTTTCCTTACAATCGGCCCGGCGTTTACGAACCCGCTGCCAAGCCTCCACCCGTTTGATCTGCTGGTAGGAGCCTTTTGCGGCGCTCTTTTGTGGTTTATTGTCTACCAGAAAGGCAAGAACGCCCGGAAGTTCCGGCGTGGCGCTGAGTACGGGACAGCCCGCTGGGGGACGGCAAAGGACATTGAGCCGTTTATCGACCCGGACTTTTCCCAGAACATTCTTCTTTCCGACACGGAGCGTCTGACCCTGGGGAAGATCGCTGACCCGGAAAAGAGGAACGTCAACTTAAACGTGCTGGTCATCGGCGGCTCCGGCAGCGGAAAGACCCGCTACCATATCAAGCCCAACCTGCTCCAGATGAATGCCTCTTTCGTCTGTTCTGACCCGAAAGGTACCGTGGTCGAGGAGGTGGGACGTGCGCTGGTGCGTGGAGGATATCAGATCAAGATTTTAAATACCATTGATTTCTCCTGTTCCATGCACTATAACCCCTTTGTCTATCTCCACGGGGAAACGGACATTCTCACCCTGGTCACGGTGATTATGACCAACACCCAGGGGGAGGCCAAGGGCGGCGATGATTTCTGGCAGAAGGCGGAGGCCCTGCTGTACCAGGCGCTGATTGCCTACATTTACTATGAGGCGCCGGCGGAGGAAAAGAACATGAACACCCTGCTGGACATGATAAACGCCTGCGAGTGCCGGGAGGATGATGAAAATTTCAAGTCAGCGGTTGACCTTCTGTTTGAGCAGTTGGAGCAGCGTGACCCCAACCATTTTGCGGCACGGCAATATAAGAAATTTAAAATGGCCGCCGGTGATATATGCTCTAAATGACTTCTTAATCACGAGATTTTCTCATGGTTAGTGAAGGACACATTTAGAGCATATTTCATGTAAGGAGGCAGACGCTATGACGAAAACCAAGATTACCCCGCTGTACGAGAGGCTCTCCCGTGACGATGAACTCCAAGGTGAGAGTAATTCCATCAGCAACCAAGAGGACATTTGTCAAGGATATTTTCACCCTAAAAACGCAATGTTTCCTTTCCCATGATACCAGCGTTATTCAATACTACCCCACATAAAGGCAGAGGACAGCACCTTGTAGATGCTGTCCTCTGTGTAGTTAGCCAAACCCTAAGCAGAAGGCACAAATCTCACATTTCCCCTATGGCGAACAAAATCTCAATAATGGTCCCGCGTCCATTCCCGCTATGCAATTTGATTTCTGCGTGATGATACTGCGCGATATGCTTGACAATCGACAGCCCCAGCCCGGTGCCACCGGAAGCCTTGGAGCGGCTTTTGTCCACCCGGAAAAACCGTTCAAACACTCTGG
>CANDEE010000096.1 GCA_947383685.1 uncultured Pseudoflavonifractor sp. | reverse complement strand
GTTGGTGACGGAGAAGGTCTTGGTCTCTCTGGGGTACCAATGTATCAATCGTCCGGCATTTACATACTCCGTGTCATCATGGGTGCCAAAGTCCACGCTCTTGGTGTCGATCTCCCAGGCGATGTCTCCGCCCTTCACCTCGGACAAAGGCTTGATCTCATAATCCACCGTGAGCACGCCGGGGACGCTGCCGAAGGTGCCGCCCTTGCCCACGCCAAAGCCGCCACCGGTGATGCTGGTCACCGCATGGGAATTGAGGACGAACTGGCCCTCGTAGGAGACGGTACCACTGCCCACATAGCGCTCCGAGGTATTCAGGGTCAGCTCATAGGTCAGGGACTGGCCGGGGTCCAGCTCCCCGTTGGAGTTCAGCTTGCCCTCCACCAGCTTCCAGCGGACGGGGTTGCTTTTATTGTCCGGCATCAGATACCCATCGCCCCGGAAATCGTCCAGACTGGTGTCTCCCGTGTTGGTGAGGGTCACATACAGCGGCTCCGGCGACTCCCCTACAAAGCAGGTGTCAAAGCTCAGGTGGTGAGGGCTCACGGTGAAGCCGTAGCGCTCCCCCTCGCTGATGGAGAGATCATCCAGCTCTGTGGTGCCGCTGCTGCCGCCGGTAACGATGGTATTGCCGCCGCCAATGTCCACTCCGTGGTAGCGGTTTCCCATGTTGTCTGTTCCGTTGAAGCCGGAGTTCCCGCCGGAGGAGTTCTGCTGTGGCTCTACCAGTTCGTAGGAGGGCAGGAACTGGATCATGCTCTCCAGCGGCGCACCATCAAAGAGGATATAGAAATAATCGTCATGGCTTCCATACTCCGCCCCATCATCCATGCCGTATTTAATGGTAATATCGGCACTCTCCCCCGGCTCAATGGACACATCGGGCTGGTAGAACCGGGCCCCTTTTCCGCTGGAACCCTCGGCAGCCGGGCAGCTCAGCCTCTCGGTGCCAATGTTCTCAATGGTTACAGTAAATTCCCCGCACTGGGAAATCTTCCCGCCGCTATATTTGACCTCTCCCAGGTCAATGAATTTTTCGCTGGTGACATAGGCATAGGCATCACCGGCGGAGCCGTAGCTGCTCCCGGCGGCCAGCACCCCCGCGGGCAGCAGGGTCAGAGCCATCACAAGACTCAGAATCAAAGACAAAAACCGTTTTTTCATCGATATTCCCCTTCTTCAAGGTTCTTTCTCTTTCTGTGTATATAGAAAGAGAGCGGGCATGCCCGCTCTCCCTATTATATCCTCTGTGGCCTGGAAATTCAAGCCACTTTGAACCCTTATTCTTGTTTTGTCCTTACTGCCGCGGGATAAATTTTGTTCAGCCGCTCGTCCCCATAGTGCTCATCCAGATATTCCTCCACCGCGTTCTGGGGCGGAAGGCCCTGACTGCGGGTTTCCGAACGGGCCAAGGCCAGGGTGCTCACCGCCATATCCAGGACAAAAAACACCGCCAGCGCCCAGGTCAGGGGCCGGCCCCATCTTTTGGGGATACGCTCAATGAGGCCCGAGAGCCTGGGGTAGCACCACCGTACCCACACCACCGCCGCAATACCCCAGAAGAAGCAGTAGAGCAGATTCACCCGGCCTGCCAGGTTGAAGGGGATGTGGCTGTAATCCCAGAATACCACCCCAAAGACCAGCTCGGTAAACACGCTGCACAAATATTCGTAGGCGCCCCCCAAAAAGGTGCCTGCCAGAAAAAGAAAGCTGTCGGACCGGTCCCGGTAGCGGTGGAGCAGCAGGCTGGCCAATGCCATGGCAAGGCCCCAGACAATGGAGAAGGGCCCCCACACCACGCTGGAACGGGACATCCACACCCCGGCGGTGGCCCGGCAGAACAGGGTCTCTACAATGTCCCCCAGAAAGGCCCCGATCAAAAACAGCCAGAACAGCTTATAGAAGCCGCAGCCCGCTGCAAAAACCGTGCTTTTTTCCTGCTTTTTCTGGAAATCCGCCTTGGGATGGGCCTTTTGGATGCGGCTTTCCGTCTTTTTCAGCACCCAGGTGCCCAAACGTACCGACACAGCCCCCAGCCGGGTACTCAACTCCTCCACCCGGGGCATCCGGTGAAGGGTCCCCGCCAGGGTCAGGGCGGTAGCCAGGCAGTCCAGGGCAAAAATCCCCAGCAGCACCCACAGCAAAATATGGGCTACCATAGACGGCACAGCGTTTCCGACCCAGCCCAGCATGGGAATGAGCCACTTTACCGCCACCGCGCCCAATACGCCCCATTGCAGGGAGGCAGTCAGGCAGATGTAGCCGTCCAGATTCCCCTTCCGCCCAGAGTAATCCCACCAGCGGGTCCCGGTCATTTGATAGAGCCAGTGGCCTGCCAGCCACTCCGCTACCGTGGCGTAAATGGCGCTGCCCAGGATAAGGAACACCCAATTGCCCACCAGGTCCCGCAGGGCGACGCTGATAATGACTCCCGCCACACCGTAAACCACGCACACAGGACCAAAGAGGAGGCTCCTGTCCACATATTTCCGCTCCCGGACGGCGGCAATGGCGGTTTCCAGTAGCCAGCCCAGGAAGGAATAGCAGAAAAAGAGCCAAATAAGGCGGTAAAAGGTCTCCATAGGAGTTCTCCTTTCATTTTTGTGTTGCGGTCTGCCGCAATATAAAACTGGCCCCTAAAAAATGGTTGGTTTTGCCATCATTTTAGGGGCCAGTTCTTCCATTCTTTTCCAATATGTAAAGTTTACTTTATATATTGGGGAGAGAGTCGTCCTCCTCCACCCATTCTTTCTGCACGTCTACGATCCGGTATTCGGTGGGGGTGTCCCGGATGACAAGGCGGGTAATGCCCGCGTTGATAATCAGCCTGCGGCACATGGAGCAGGAGGTGGAGCCGGGCAGAAGCTCCCCGGTCTTGGGGTCCTTGCAGACCATGTAGAGGGTGGCCCCCAGGGTCTCGCTCCGGGCGGCGGAAATGATGGCGTTGGCCTCGGCGTGGACGCTGCGGCAGAGCTCATACCGCTCCCCGGAGGGA
>CANDEE010000095.1 GCA_947383685.1 uncultured Pseudoflavonifractor sp. | reverse complement strand
CCTCGGCCCGCTCGCCGGCCCGGATGGAGGCGGCGTAGTTGCCGCCGCACTTGGTATAGCCCGTGCCGCCCCGGACGGCCCGCACATCCTCGTCCTCCACATAAATACGGACGGGGTTGATGCCCTCCTTGTAGTAAGCCCCCACCGGACAGCAGATGACGGAGAAGATATAGGTGTGGGAGGCGTGAACGCCCAGTGCGGGATCGGTAGCAATGACAAAGGGACGGATATAAAGGCTGGTACCCGGCTCACTGGGCACCCAGTCGGCCTCTACCTTCACAAGCTGGGTAATGGCGTCCACCACGGTCTGGGCGTCTATGGGCGGAATACACAGCCGCTCACAGGAGGACTGGAACCGCAGGGCATTTTCCATGGGGCGGAACAGCTGCACTCCGCCATCGGGGGTACGGTAGGCCTTCATGCCCTCAAAGACCTCCTGGGCGTAGTGGAACACCATGGCGCTGGGCTCCAGGTCAAAGGGGCCATAGGGGACGATGCGCCCACTGTGCCAGCCCTTGCCGGCCTCGTAATTCATCACAAACATATGGTCGGTGAAGGTACGGCCAAAGACCAGGGTCTTGGGGTCGGGCTTGTCCTTCAGCGTTGCGGCATGGGTGATTGGAAATTCCTGCATGATGGTTGCCTCCTCATAGGGCTTGATTTGCTACGATTATACTCCCGTTTTTTCCCATCCGCAAGAGGAAATTCTCTGCCTTCGCCCCTTCCCTCTTGCAATTTCTTTGCGTCTATGATATGATGCTTTACATCATAAGCAGCGCAAAGGATCGGTGAGCCCCAGTGGACGAACCTCCGCCCAGTCCCAATTCCACATCCCGTCTTTTTAGGGCAGTCTTACCATAGGGTAGGACTGTCCTTTTGCGCGCTTTGCAGCCTTTAAGAACAGAAAGAGAGTGATTGATCCTTTATGGACAGCGACAGTATGATTATGCTCCTCTCCATCCTGGCTTTGGTGGCCTGCTCCGCCTTCTTCTCCGCCACCGAGACCGCCTTTACCTCTCTGAACCGGGTCCGTATGAAGGCCCGGGCCGAGGGGGGAGACAAGCGGGCCGGACGTACCCTGGCCTTGGCCGAGGATTACGACAGGCTCCTCACCACCATCCTCATCGGCAACAACGTGGTGAACATTGCGGCCACCACCGTATCCACTGCCCTTTTTACCCACCTGTTGGGGACATATGGTCCGGTGGTATCCACTGTGGTACTTACCATCGTAATCCTGATCTTTGGCGAGGTCTCCCCTAAAAGCCTTGCCAAAGAGAGAAGCGAGAGCTTTGCTATGTTTGCCGCCCCCATTATGCGCTTGCTGATGGTTCTCTTTACTCCCCTGGCCTGGCTTTTCGCCCAGTGGAAAAAGCTCCTCTCCATCCTCTTTCCCCCCAAGCAGGGGGAGGGCATCACTGAGGAGGAGCTGGTGACCATGGTGGAACAGGCCGAGACCGAGGGCGGCCTGGATGAGCATGAAAGCGAGCTCATTCGTTCCGCCATTGAGTTTGGGGACATGGAGGTCCAGGAGATTTTGACCCCCCGGGTGGACATCACCGCCGTGGAGGATACCGCCACCATGGAGGAGATCGCCGCCGCCTTCACCGAGAGCGGCTTCTCCCGCCTGCCCGTCTACCACGAGGACATGGACGACATTCTGGGCATCATCCACGAGAAGGATTTTCATATTGCCCGCTACCGGGGCCAGACCGACCCCTCCGCCCTTATCTCCCCTGTTCTCTACACCACGGGCAACACCAAAATCTCCGACCTGATGCGGATCTTGCAGCGGAAAAAGGCCCATATCGCGGTGGTGGTAGACGAATATGGCGGCACCGAGGGCCTGTGTACCCTGGAGGATATTGTGGAGGAGCTGGTGGGCGAAATCTGGGACGAGCACGACGAGGTCATTGAGGAGTTCAAAAAGCAGCCCGACGGCAGCTACCTCATCGCCTGCCACGCCGCCCTTTCCGACCTTTACGACCTCTTTGCCCTCACGGGAGAGTGTGACGCCAATACCGTCTCCGGTTGGGTCATGGAGCAGATCGGCCGGGTCCCCGAGGAGGGAGACCGCTTCCAGTCCGACGGCCTGGACGTGACCGTGACCAGGGTGGACCACCGCCGGGTGCTGGAGATTCGGGTGGTGGTGCTGGAAAAGGAGACAACAGAGTAAAACAAAGTAAAAAACCGCCGCCGGAACGCTCCCGGCGGCGGTTTTTTTACTCCAACCGTTTAAAATCAGAGGCTGGATGCTTGCAGATGGGGCAGATAAAATCGGCGGGGAGCTCCTCCCCCTCGTAGATATAGCCGCAAACGGTGCAAACCCACCGTTTCTTTTCCCCCGCAGCGGCGGATGCCTGGGGCTTGGGTTTGACGCGGGCATGGTAGTAGGCATAGGTCATGGCGGGGACAGGGGCCAGCAGCTCCCCGTCCTCCACGTCTGCCAGAAACAGGGTATGGGTCCCCATATCCTGGGTGGAGACCACCTTGCCCGAAAGCCAGGCGCAGGTTCCCTGGATGACGGTGAGAATTCCGTTTTCGCCCCGTTTCACGCCAGGAAAATCTTTAAATTTGTCTGTATCCCGACCTGACTGAAAGCCGAAACGCCGAATCAGGGAGAAGTCGGCCTCCTCTGAGAGGATGGACAAAGTAAAGCGTCCGGTGGTGCAGATCATGTCGTGGGTAAGGCTGTCCTTGTTGACGGTAATGACCATCCGTTTGGGAGTATCCGTGACCTGCATGACCGTGTTGATAATACAGCCGTTGTCCTTTTCCTCCTGGTGGGCGGAAAGGACAAACAGGCCGTAACTCAGGGCGAACAGGGCTTTTTCGTTTTTCATGGGCGATCTCCTTCCTTTCGCCCCATATTTTCCCCGCTTTTCAAAAGAAAAAACCGCCGGGAAATCCTCCCGGCGGTTTTTGTCCCTCTCTTTATCTGATTTCCTTGCTGTCTACCTCAGCCTTGAGCATAGCGGCGAACTCTGCCACGCTCATGGCCCCCAGGTCCTCGCCGGAGCGGCGGC
>CANDEE010000094.1 GCA_947383685.1 uncultured Pseudoflavonifractor sp. | reverse complement strand
AGTGGTCAAAATCGTCCAGGAATAGCAGGGCAAAGAGCTGGCTGGTCTGATAGCCCAGGGGCAAGCCGTCTGAGCAGTCGATGTAAGTACAGAGCAGGTCATAAACAACAGGCTCAAGGTCCAGCTTTTGCAGCTTTTCCTTGAGCCTGTCATGGTCTATACTTGCAAAGAATTTGCGCACATCACACTTGAGGACCCAGCCCTCCGCCGTGCGGTATTTGTTCCAGTATTCCGTGAAAAAGCCCTTGAGGCGGTCCAGGCCGAAGTGGAGGCCCTTGCCCTTTTGGGATGCGTAGTTATCCAGGATAAAGCTGTGCGTGATGCGGTCATAGAGCAGATTGTCCACTATGGCGTGCTGGACCACTTTGTCCACAAACGCCGGGGCCTGCACCAGCCTTTTCTTGGGCTCGAAAACGTAGAACACACGGAAACGGCCCGGCCTATATATTTTCGTGCGGAGGATATAGACCAGGTTGATGATGCGCTCCAGCAGGTGGGCCTCGTAGTGGGCCGTGGCAGCTCTGGAGCGCTTGCCCCTCCGGGCGGCAAGATATGCGGCGTAGAGCACCGCAAAGGTGCAAATATCGGAAAATCTCAAGCGGGTGGCCTCCTGTCTTTGTACGGCTGGCCATCCTCTCATCATGCGCCGTTTAGGTGCCGGGTGACAGGACCAGCAGCCCCCTCCCGTTCAATGCCGGGCGGGCGGCATCGGCGCAATGTGTTTGCCTTGAAAAACTCAAGGCTGGATGTGACCTCCTTTGATGTGATGGATGGCGCTGTTTTCGGCTTTGGGCCTACTCAGTCCGGCCTTGACCATCAGAGCGGGGCGGGACCCGTTGGTGTTGGAGCAGTTGTTGTTGTTGAGGTTGCCATCGGAGTTCAAGTTCCAGGCGTTGTTGGTGTTGTTCGTGTTCGGGGAAAACGCAAAATATAGGTCACACCCAAATATAACAGCCTTTGGCTGGTATATCCGCTTTAGGGGCTCCGCTGCATGGCCTCCGCAATCTGCTGGGCCATTTGCGCCATCTGGGCAAGCTCCTGGGCCGCCTTGGCCTCCCGAAGTGCGGCGGCACGGGTGCCGTCATTCCTCCGCCAGTTAAAGGCCTTTTGCTTGACCGGGCGGACCATCTCCGCCCAGTAGTGGCATTGGTCCCCGGAAATGTACCCTTTCTTAAAGCTGAGGTTGATATACTGGAGCATGGTGTCACACTTGACCACCACAACGTCCAGGTCCCGCAGCCGCTCCTCATACTCCGTTTCAAAGAAACGGCCATCGGCGGAGATGCACTTTTCCAGGATGTCAGCGGCACAGTCCTCCAGCCGGGCGCACAGGTGGAACGTCTGGGATTTGGGGAAATGGGGCTTGCCGTCATCCTTGACCTTTTCGTAAAGCACCCGCTCCACAAGCTGGCAGTTTTCCATGACGTAGCCCTTGACCTGCCGGTATTCGGCCTCCTTGGCCTTGACCCGCTGGATGGTGTACTCCAGCAGGTCAAGGGCCAGAGGGATGATGTCATAATTGGGCATGGCTAAAACTCCACCCGCTGGTAGGTTTCATTCCACACGCCAGTCACCACCAGCCCGGTGAGGGCGGCAAAGGTCACGGTGAAAGAGTTGCCGGTGATGTTGGTGCCGTATTTCAGCTCCAGGACAGCCAGGCGGGCGTCAATGCCTCCCACCGTGTTCTGGAGTTCCGGGTGCACATCGGCAGCGTTGTCATGGGTTTCCACGGCGTCCGTGATGGCCTGCCGGATGTCCTCATGGGCGGCGGGGTCCGTGTTGTGCTCAGAAATAGCCCGCTCCAGGTCCTCCCGGCTCACCACGTCCAGGGCGGGGATGATGGTAAACTCCAGCACGGAGGCGTCCGCCACAACAATGTGCATGACCATGGTGAGCCGCCCGTCCACGCCGGTGGAGATGGCCACCTTTTCCGTGTCCGGGGTGTTGCAAATGGCGATGAGCTCACCGTCCTCACTGAAAAGCCCCATCTCACGGCAGACAAAATTGCCCACGCTGTCATCAATGACGATTTTGACATCCAGCATATTGGGCACGGCGGGATTTTGCACGGCAGACACGATGGGGCCCCGCCACAGCTCTGCCACCAGCTCCGTTTGGTCCACCGTGGGCACATAGTAGCCCCCACCACCGTCACCGGCGGCGGCCTGGGTGATTTTCAGCTTGGTGCCCGCCAGAACGCAGGCAGTGATGCGGGCGGCCCCCACGGCGGTGATTTTCGTGCCGTATCGTTTCTCAATATCAGGCATTTTTATTGCTCCTCCTTGTATGGGTAGATTTCAACGGTGGCGTGATACTCCAGCGGCCCGGCCATGCTGACACCGCCAGCGCTTTCCAGCTCATTGACCAGCATGGGCCACACGTCCATGTAGACGGACCGCTCCGTCATGGCCCCCATCTGCACGATGCCATCCGATTGCACAAAGGACACCATGAGCATCCACATATTAGAGGGACGGACCGCCAGCAGCAGGTCCATGATTTGCTCCGCAATGAGGGCGGCGTCCGGCAGGATGGTATAGTCAAGCTGGATGTGGATGGAGTAGTCCACGATGGCCACCTCATAGCCCTGGGGCCCGCACAGGCCTTGGAGCCAGTTCTTGAGCCAGGGGACCGTATAGGGCAGCTCCCGGTTCCACAGGGCTTTGACACGGGCCTTGCGGACCGCCAGCGTGTCCGTGTCCTTGGGGTGGATTTTTAGCTCCTGCTCCCACACGGACACCCCCCGCTCATCGGCGTCATCCAGGAATTGATTGGCCATCACCCGGTCAAGGCCGTCCCATGCAAGGGAGATTTCCGGCTCGTTGGCATCGTTAATGGCTCTAAATTCCGTGACCTCCCGCAGTACGGGGGGCAGGTAGTTGATGAGCTTTCTATCCACTCACAGCCCCCCTCACCGGGATGCTGTCCGGGCCCAGCACCAGGTTTTCCTCTTTCCCGTTGATTTTCGTGCCGCCAATGTCCGTGACCATCGTGGGGCAGGCGGACAAAATACGGCTCTCAATCTGGGAAATGCGCACGGTCAAAAAATCGGAGCTGGACCATTGCCCGGTCAGCTCCGAAAAATAGGCGTCCAGAGCGCCCGTCACATAGCTCTGCACCGCCTCCCAGCTCCAGCCGGGGGCAAAGGTCAGGTTGAGGGTGACGTTGACGGGCTCCGGGGTCACGCCGGTCACATGGACCACATGGCCGATGGGGGCAAGCCCCAGGCCCTCCCCG
>CANDEE010000093.1 GCA_947383685.1 uncultured Pseudoflavonifractor sp. | reverse complement strand
AATTCTTTCCTGTTTTCAGAATAACATATTGCAGCAGATTATTCAAGCGTTTATGGAAAGCAGAACAGCGGGCCGGTCTCCCGGCCCGCTGCTGCTATTCCGCCCAGTTTTCAATGACCAGACCGGGCACCCGTTCAAATTCCTTTCCATTGTTCGTCACAAGGACAAGCCCCTCTGCCCTGGCGTGCCCGGCAATCAGCATATCCAGCGGACCGATGGGCGTACCCTGCCGCTGCAAATAAGCTCTGATCTCTCCGTACTCTGTTGCGGCAGCCGGTTCAAAAGGCAGAATACTGAACGGAACCAAAAACCGGAGCAGCGCCTGGGCGTTCTTCTCTGGATTTGAGCTGTGCTTCATCCCATACTCCAACTCGGCAAGTGTGATTGACGAGATACAAATCCCACTGTGCAACGCCTCTTTCAGCCTTCTCAGCACCTGTTCCGGCTTTTTCTTCATGGCGTAAATGCAGATATTCGTGTCCAGCATGTAGGTCACAGCGGTTCCCTCTCCTTCTGAACCCCCTGGTCCCGCCCATTCTCGAAAATATCGCCGGTAAAGCTGTCCAATCCGTCCAGAAAGGTCTGCCACAGGGATTCCTTGGGAACCAGGAGAATTGCGTCTCCCAACTGCTGAACCACCACCTCGTCCACATTGAAGCGATATTTCTTAGGCAGCCGTACCGCTTGACTGCGTCCATTTTCAAATACCTTTGCCGTCTCCATGGCTCACACCTCCTTGCCAATAGTATATACCACGATATGTATTTTAGTCAAGCGGCTGGATATAAAACAGCGGGCCGGTTTCCCGGCCCGCCGCTGCTTATTTGATTGCAGACTCGTTCAGGGAGATACTCTTACCGTCATCCGTGGATACCGAAGTCCAGGTATAGGTTTCCCCGTCGTTGGTGGGAACGTCGGCCTTTGCGGTCACATTGCCTTCCTCATCCTTCGTAAAGGTGTAGGCAAGGGAATCCTCCCCAGGCTGTCCCACCTTCAACTTGATGGTCCAGTCGTCCACCGTACCCTCCACCTCGGCGGTCAAATAGCTGCCCTCGGAGTCCTTCTTATAGGTATATTTCCCCGTCTCCTTGAGCGAATCGGTGATATCCACCTCATCCTCGCCGTTCAGCACCAGAATGGCCCGGCCGTCCCGCTCCTGGACCTCAGCCTCGGGGATAGAGAACACAGTCACCCGTTCCCCGCTGGTGGTGGTGAGATCCATGCGGTAGTCGTCCACCTGAACGGCGGACAGAACCTCAAACATGAACTCCTGGAACTCCTCCGGGTTAGCGGCGGCCACGCTGACCACCATCATGGCCACGGCGGCGGCGGCAATCAAGGCGGTGCGCAGGGGGCGGATTTTCTTCTTGTTGGTCTTCTCAGTCATGGCGATAATCTCCTCGATTTTATCCTCGGGAGCGGTGAGCTCCCGGCACGCTTCACGGTATAATTTCGGGTCGAACATGGACAGATTCCTCCCTTTCCTCAGTGAGCTCCTTCCGCAGCCGGGCCCGGGCCCGGAGCAGCCAGGTCTGCACAGTGGACACGTTGGCCTTCATGGCGACAGCAGTCTCGGCCACGGACAGCCCCTCGTAGTAGTAGAGATAAACTGCCACCCGGAACTTGGGCTCCAGGGCCATCACCGCCTGGAGCACCTCGGCCTTCACCGGGTCCTCCGGCACAGCCGTCTCCTGCCACTCCTCCAAGGGGACGGAAGTGCGCCGCCAGAGGGACCGCATCAGCTTGCGGCTCTCGTTCACCGCCACCCGCAGCAGCCAGTGCTTCATGTGCTCCTCGCTCTCAAATTCCTTTTTGCACTCGTACAGCCTCAAAAGCACCGTCTGCATCACGTCCTCGGCGTCCTGGGGGCTGCCCAGGGCGTGGTACGCCACCCGGTAGACGGCGTCGCCGTAGGTCCGGGCCGCCTGCGCAAATGCCTCGTCAGTCAAGCCGCTCACCTCCTTGGAAATCTGTTTGAAAGGCCTTTCATCAAGTAATATCCATGAGCTGGGGATAAAATCTCAGGGAGCAGAAAAATTTTCAGGACCGCCGCAAACGCGGCGGTCCCGTATTTACGACAGCAGAATCCGGTCATTGTTCATCGCCCGGCCCGCGTTGGCCTTGAACTTCTCCAGCAGGTCGTCCACGGTGAGGCCCTCTCGCTCCTTGCCCCGGATGTCCAGGACGATGCCGCCCCGGTCCATCATCAGCGTGCGGTTGCCCAGCTCCAGGGCCTGGTTCATGTTGTGGGTCACCATCATAGTGGTGATTTTGTGCTCGGAGACAATGTCACGGGTGAGCTTGAGCACCTTCTCCGCCGTACCGGGGTCCAGGGCGGCAGTGTGCTCGTCCAGCAGGAGCAGCTTGGGGGGATTCATTGTGGCCATGAGCAGGGTGAGGGCCTGGCGCTGCCCGCCGGACAGCAGGCCCACCGGCTGCTTCATCCGGTCCTCCAGCCCCATGTCCAGCAGGGCCAGCCGGTCCCGGAAGCGCTTTTTGTCGCCGGCCCGCATGTGGGAAAACCAGCCGCCGCTCCCTGCGGCCAGGGCCAGGTTCTCCTCAATGGTCATGCCGGGGGCACTGCCCCGCATGGGGTCCTGAAACAGCCGGCCAATCACCTTGGCCCGCTTGAAGGCGGGGGTAAAGGTGATGTCCCGCCCGTCCAGCACGATAGTCCCCGCATCGGTAAGAAAATCCCCACAGATGGCGTTGAACAGGGTGGACTTGCCCGCCCCGTTGGAGCCGATGATGGTGACAAAGTCGCCGGGGGCCAGGTCAAGGGACAGACCGGTGATGGCCCGCTTCTCGTTCACTGTGCCGGGGTTGAAGGTCTTGGAGATGTTGGTAATCTTCAGCATGTCAGTTTCCTCCCTTCGCGGTCTGTCGGTAGGCCAGCCGGCGGGAGATGACAGGCCACTGCTCCTTCAGATAGGGCAGGGCGATGGCCAGCGCCACGATGACGGAGGACACCAGCCGGAGCATAAAGGCGGGCATATCCAGCCGCAGGGCGATGGCATAGACCAGGCGGAAGACGAAAGCGCCCACTACCATCCCCACCGCCCGGGTGAAGATGGAGCCCCGGCCCATGAGGGTGGCGCCGATGAGCAGGGAGGCCAGGGCGATGGTGACCATACCGGTGCCGATGTTGATCTCCGCCGACTGCTGGGACTGGGCCATGAGGCATCCGGACAGTCCGGTCAAGGCGTTGGCCACACACAGGCCCACAATGGTGGTGAATACCGGGTTGATGGAGGAGGAGCGGACCATATCCGGGTTGTTGCCGGTGGCCCGGATGGCCAGCCCCAGCCGGGTATTGAGGAAAAAGGTGAGGAAGGCCACCACCAGCACCACCGCAATGGCAGCCACCACGGCCACATGCTGGCCCTTCAGCGGGGTACCGGCCAGCAGGCCCTTCATCATAGTGAATACCGTGTCCTTTTTGTTCAGGTTCACGTTGGACGACCCGGACATCACGGCGATATTGACCGAATACAGCCCGGTGTTGACGATGATGCCCGCCAGCAGGCTGTTGATTCCCAGCTTGGTCTGGAGCAGGGCGGTGATAAAGCCGGAGCACATCCCGGCCAGCATCGCGGCGGGGATGGACAGCAGCGGGTATCCCGCGGCGGCCACCACCGCCCCCACCG
>CANDEE010000092.1 GCA_947383685.1 uncultured Pseudoflavonifractor sp. | reverse complement strand
TAAGCTCCGGCAGGTTGTAGCCCCTCTGTACGCCCTGGAGCATGGCAATGAGGTAAGCGTGCTTGTCATTTAGGATTTTCCGGTCAAAGCCAAGGACCTTGCTCTCAACGGCACAGGAGCCGCAAAACAGACTAACAAAGCATTGTCCCCCCCCCGTCACGGATATGACGGAGGCAATCTGGGCCGCTATTCTGGATTTTCCGCCTTGGTATCTCATTGATGATGTTGGCGATGGCTCCGGCAATGCGGCTTTTACCGCCCATGTACTGCATCGCTTTAATCCTTTCTGAAATAGTGCCCCACCCAGCCGTCCGCATTGAGCGGCAGATCAGGGGCCCAGGAGATAGGGGTGCGCATTATGGAGCATACCAAGTCCAGCATGGTGTCATTGTCCGCCCATGGGGTGATGTCGATGACCACCTCATCATGCACATGGAAGATCACCGGGAGCCCGGCGGCCTCCAGGCGCTCAATGGTGTCCGCCAGACAGTCACGGGCAATGGCCTGGACACAGTTCTCCACCAGCTTGCCGCCGTAGGTTTCAATGCGTTTCCACCGCTTGGTTTTCTGGTCCATGCCCATGTAGGCAATGGAGGGCTTGTCCCATTGGTTCTGGCCTATGCTGGGGCTCACATAATAGAGCTTGCGGCCAGAGGGCAGGGTGATGGTCATGCAGTCCGTTCCCTGGTTGCAGTCATACTCACGGGAGAGGATGAGGCTATTTATGCCCACCGTCCCGCCCTGGGTGATGACTTGGATGGCGGCGTTGTCCATGGAATACCAAAGATCACGGATGCGCTTATTGGCCTCCCGCCACCGGCTCACGATGTCCGGCAGGTCCGTCTCCGGGATGCCCATATCCAGGGCCCCCATGTTGATGAGCGCCCCGGTGCTGCCCTGGTAGCCCAGGGCCAGCTCCGCCACCTTGCCCTTTTGCCGGAGTGCGTACTCCGGGCGGCCCTTTTTGATGTGCTCCAGGGGCACGCCAAACATCTGGGAGGCGCTTGCCTCATAAATCTTGCCGTGGGTGCGGAACACTTCAAGCCGCCACTGTTCCCCAGCCAGCCAGGAGATGACACGGGCCTCAATGGCCGAAAAATCAGCGTCAATGAACACATGACCCTCCGGCGCTATGAACGCCGTGCGGATGAGCTGGCTGAGGGTGTCAGGCACGGAGCCATAGACCGCCCGGAGCCCGTCCAGGTTGCGGCGCTGGACCATCTCACGGGCCAGGTCAAGGGGCTCCGTGTAGGTGCGGGGGAGGTTCTGGACCTGTACCAGCCGCCCGGCCCAGCGCCCGGTGCGGTTGGCTCCGTAGAATTGGAGCAGCCCCCGGACCCGGCCATCCGCACACACGGCGGCCTCAATAGCGTCATATTTCTTGGTGGAGGTCTTGCCCAGCTCTTGGCGTATCTCCAGCATACGGCGGACTTTGAGGCTGTTGTTGTCCTCCTTGAGCAGCCGGGCCACAGTGTCCTTGCGCAGATCAGCCAGCTCCTCCCCGGTTTCCTCCTGGAGCCATTCGGTGAGCTGGGCCACACTGTTGGGGTTATTAAGGCCGGACAGTTGCATGGCCTCCGTCATAAGGTTCTGGCGGACCGTAGCCCCCAGGGAGAGGGCACCGTCCACCAGTTCCATGTCAACGGCCACGCCCCTTGCGTTGATAATAAGGTCTGTCTCCCACTGTTTCTGTACGAAGTCCGGCACGGGGAAAGCGGACAGCCGCCGCTCAATCTCCATCTCCGTCACCACGTCCTGGCGGCAATACTCCCGGAACAGCTCCCACTTTGCGGGGTCATGGTGCGGGAGGTTCCGGGTGCGCTGGCCGTTGGCCTTGGAGGGCTTGCAGGGCACGCAGAAATAGCGGATGAGGGCCTTGCCGGTGTTCAGCTTTTTCTTGTCCTCCGGGAGCCCCAGCGCTTTCCCCGTGGCCTCCAGCCCGGCGGTATAGCCACAATAGAGGCCATGGAACATGGTGCAACGCCACTGGCTGGGCGGGAGGGCTCCCAAAAACTTGGAGAGGCAGCCCCACTCAAAGGGAGCGTTGTATGCGTGCTTGATGTAGTCCGGGGAGGTGATGGCCTGGACCAGCCACGGGGGGAGGTATTCCCCCCGTGCCAGGTCGATGATCTCCACAGGTGCACCATCCACGCTGTACGCAAAGAGCAGGATTTGAAAATCCGGGCTCTGTATGTACTTTTGGGCCCCGGCCTTGGCCAGCGGCACGCTGGAATAAGTCTCCAGGTCAATGCTGAGATGGTGCATGATGTCCTCCTCTTACATGGGCTGGCCGGTGATGGGGTTGATGCCGTTGGCGGTGCCCCAGGGCGGCGTGGTGGCGGGGGCGGGGTAGCCATAGGGCGCAGGAGCCGCCGGAGCGGGCGCAGGGGCGGGCTGAGGCGGCGGGTAGGCCCCAGGGTAGGCAGGGGGAGCGGCGGGGGCAGGAGCGGCCACAGGGGCCCCGTAGGCGGGCGCAGGAGCCACCGGGGGCTGGACACCCTGGGCAGGGTTGGCAAAGTCAGCGGCGGCACCGCCGGGCTGTCCAATACCGGCAAAGTCAGAGGCCGCAGAGGCAGAGCCGGAAAGCGGCTCCCCGTCTCTGGTTTTCATCACGTTGCCCAGGCCGCAGCCGATGCCCTTATTGCCGCTGTTGGAGTAGCCGAAAAAGCGGATGGTCACACGGGCATACATCCCGCTGTAAACTTCACGGGGCGGGAGCTCCTGGTTGATGTTCTGGATGCCCACCACCTGGGGCTTGTTAAAGGTAGAGGCGGACACGACCCAGTGGCCACGGCACTCCTCACCAAAGGGCTCCCCGGACTGCCGCACGCCATCCCCGTCATAGATGGGCACCCGGAGCTGGGGCGGGGCGGCACCGTTCCACACCTTGCTCACCGCATCCTGGGCGGCGGCCTGGATAGAGGCGTCAATGTCGGCCTTGGTGGCAAAGTCCGTCTTGGGGATGAGCAGGGTGGCGCTGTATTTCGGGTCATCGCCGGGCTTGTTGGTGCGGGGCTCGATCAGGTGGACATAGGACAGGCGCACTTCGCCGGTCAGCACCTTTGCGGGGTCATTCTGATACATGGAAAAATCCTCCTTTATTGTCTGAGTTCATGGAAAACGCTGTTGATCTTCACCCATTTCTCATGGGTACGCTTGGCCTCTTTTACCGCTGCTGTCAGGCGGTTGTTTTCCCTGGTGACCTTGAGCTTTTCCTCCTTGGTCAGACGGGGTGCAAAGGGGCCTTTGAGGTTGCGCCAGCCGTGGGCGTATTCCTGGGATTTCTCTTTCCAGGCCTGGAGGCTATCCTCCACGGCGTTCTGGATATAGAGCTCCGTGGTCAGGATGGCCTCCTCATTCTCCCAGTCATAGCAGAACACCAGCCGGAGCAGCTTGCGGATGTTGGTGATGGTCAGCTCATGGAGCCTGGGCAGGTAGATGGTGGCCCGGAAAGTGTCCGCCCGGAAATACACCGTTTCGGTCATTCCGGCACCGCACCCGCAAAGTCAGCGGCGGCGGGGTTGTAGGCCTCCCGTTTGTCAGAGGCCTCCGCCAGTGTGGGCTTGCCCAGGGGCTTGACCACAAAGCTGCCGATCTTCTCCTTAAATTCCTTTTTGCCCATAAGCTCCTCAATCTGGGAGAGTGTCTTGGGCTTGCGGTCATAGACCAGGGCCTCATCATAG
>CANDEE010000091.1 GCA_947383685.1 uncultured Pseudoflavonifractor sp. | reverse complement strand
GTCTTGGTTTCCATGTTGTCGTTTGCCCGCAAGCGCCGGATGGTCTTGCTGTCGACACCGCACTTTTCCCTTAATTGGTGTGTGGAAAAGCCGTTTTCCTTCATCATATCCCACAGTTTATCGGAAATAAGAAATAGTTTTGACTTTGCAATTTGTTTTTGTAAAATAATGCTTATATGAGACGGCCCGGAAAGGAGAAATTAGAAATGTAAAAAATCGAAAAGCCCCAAAAGCCTTTGATCCTCTACTGCTTTATCGTCTTAGTGGTCATGATCCTGCTGAATACCCTGCTGTTTCCCCGCCTGATGCGCCAAGAGATCACGCAGGTGGACTACGGCACCTTCCTCACCATGCTGAAGGTAGCCGTGGCCCAGGTGGAGCAGGACGTCATCTACTTCGTTGACACCTCCGAGGAGCCTGGCCTGTACGCCAGATCACCTTCCATGACCCCAGCCTGGTGGATCGCCTGTGGGAGAGCGGCTGCGTGTTCGACAAGGTGAGGCCAAAGGAGATGAACCCCATCCTCAGCTTCTTCCCGACCTTCAGGGCCGCGAGGCCATCCTAAAGGTTCACGCCGCCAAGGTGAAGCTGGCGGAGAATGTGGACTTTAACACCATCGCCTGTGCCGCCTCCGGGGCCTCCGGTGCGAAGTTGGCCAACATGGTCAACGAGGCCGCCCTGCGGGCCGTACGCCAGGGACGGAGGCTCGCCACCCGGGAGGACCTCCAAGAGAGCATCGAGGTGGTCATTGCCGGGTATCAGAAGAAGAACAAGATCCTCTCCGACCACGAGCGGATGATTGTCTCCTATCACGAAATCGGCCACGCCCTGGTGGCGGCGCTCCAGACCCACTCCGCCCCGGTGGCGAAGATCACCATCATCCCCCGCTCCCTTTTCAGTCACCTTTGAGCGTAAGGTTGTCCGCACGGGCCGCAAACCAACCCCCCAAAGAAAGCATCACTTTTTCTGCCTTTCCTTCAACCGCTGTAACTCTATATACTCCACAACAGCTTCTCTTCCATGTTCGCTTAAAGAAAGTATATCCTGCACCAGCTTCTCACAAGTACAATCACGAGTGACATATACCATCTCCAAAGGCTTCTTTTCATCATAGGAACACCGCCCGATTAGATAATCAGCAGACACACTATAGTATTTTGCCAGCGTGATAAAATGCCGCAGCGGAAATTCATATTCTCCCGTCTCATACTTGGAATAATGCTGCTGAGAAATTCCCAAAACGGCTGCTATATCACTTTGAGAGTAATCGTGATCTTCCCGCAGTTCCCGAAACAATTCCATCACGCTTTTCAATGTCAGTCCCACCTTTTTCAAGGAACGTATCATGCATATATTTCTATGTATTGATTTTACTTATTCAATCATGTATAATACATATAATTCAATGTAAAAAGGGGACGATGGAAGTGACAACATTATCTTTCTGTTGACCACTTGCATTTCCAAGAAAAACAAAGTATCATTGTCTATCATAGAGTTTGAAAGGAGCGTTCAGGTTGAGCAGGCACACAGTAGAAGTTTCGGAAAAGCAAAGCCCGATGGAACGGATTGCGGCTTTTATTGTGGACAAACGCAAAGCCTTTTACCTGTTGTACATCGGAGCAGCTATTTTCTGCGTCTTTTCCAGCGGCTGGGTGGCGGTGAACGACGATCTGACCAGCTACTTGTCTGACACCACCGAGACCCGGCAAGGGTTGACCGTGATGGAGGCGGAGTTTGTCACCTTTGGCACCAGCCGCATTATGGTGGACAATATCTCCTACCGTCAGGCGGAGAGCTTGGCGGAGCAGATAGAGATGATGGAAGGTGTAAAATCGGTGGAGTTCAACGGTTCCAGGGACCACTACACCAACGGCTCCGCCCTGTTTTCCATCACCTACGACGGGACCGCCACTGACCCGGTGAGTCTGGAGGGATTGGATGGTGTCAAAGCCCTTCTGGACGGGTATGACGTCTATATCACCGGCGACACCGGCGACTCCGCCTCTGAAAGTCTGAACGCCGAGATGCAGGTGGTCATGGTGATTGCCGTGGTCATCATCCTGGTGGTGCTGCTGTTCACCTCCCACACCTATATGGAGATCCCGGTGCTACTTATGACCTTTGGCATGGCGGCACTGATGAACAAGGGCACCAACTTTATCTTTGGCGAAATATCCTTTGTCTCCAACTCGGTGGCGGTGGTCCTCCAGCTGGCCCTGGCCATTGACTACGCCATCATCCTCTGCCACCGGTACACCGAGGAGCGGGAGCAGCTGGAGGCCCGGGAGGCGGTGGTGGCCGCCCTGAGCAAGGCCATTCCGGAGATTGCCGGCTCCTCCATGACCACCCTGTCCGGCCTGGGGGCCATGTGCTTCATGCAGTTCGGGATTGGTCAGGATTTGGGCCTGGTGCTGATGAAGTCCATTGTGCTCAGCCTGCTGGCCGTGTTTACCCTGATGCCCGGGCTGCTGCTCAGCTTCAGCAGTTTGATCGACCGCACCCACCACCGGAATTTTGTGCCCAAAATCACCGCCTGGGGCCGGCTGGCGGTGAAAACCCGTTTTGTCATGCCGCCCCTGTTTGTGGTGCTTCTGATTGGCGGTTTTGTGTTCGCCAACCGCTGCCCCTACGCCTACGGGCAGACCGAGCTGACCACCTTCCGCCAGAGCGACGCCCAGATTGCCCAGCAGCGGGTGAACGAAACCTTTGGCCGGGTGAACACCCTGGCGGTTATCGTGCCCAAGGGGGACTATGAGCAGGAGGGCCGGCTGCTCCGGGAACTGGATCGTATGCCCGAGACGGACACGGTGCTGGGCCTGGCCAATGTGGATGCCATGGACGGCTATGTCCTCACAGACCGGCTGACACCCCGGCAGTTTGCCGAGCTGACCGATCTGGATATTGAGGTGGCCCGGCTGCTCTACTCCGCCTACGCCGTGGACCAGGAGGACTACGGACAGGTAGTTTCCGGCCTGGACAGCTACGGCGTACCCTTGATTGATATGTTCCTGTATGTCTATGACATGATGGACGAGGGCTACATCTCTCTGGACGCGGACATGACTGAGACCATTGAGGACCTCCACGTCCAGCTGACCGACGCCCAGCTGCAATTGAAGGGGGAGAACTACAGCCGTCTGGTCTTACAGCTCAACCTGCCCGAGGAGGGGGAGGAGACCTTCACTTTTCTGGACACTCTGCATGAAATTGTGGGCCGTTACTACCCGGAAAATTCCCTCCTGGTGGGCAACTCCACCAGCGATTTTGACCTGTCCGCCTCCTTCGGCAACGACAACATGCTCATCAGCATTTTGACCATCGTATTCGTCATTCTGGTGCTGGTGTTTACCTTCAAATCCGCCGGGCTTCCGGTGCTGTTGATCCTGGTCATCCAGGGCAGTGTCTGGATCAACTTCTCCTTCCCTTACTTACAGAAGGAACCCCTGTTCTTCCTCAGCTATCTGGTGGTCAGCTCCATCCAGATGGGCGCAAATATTGACTACGCCATTGTCATCGCCAACCGCTATGTGGAGCTGAAACAGACCATGTCCCTCAAGGATGCGGTTATCGAGTCGCTGAATGAGGCTTTCCCCACCATTATTACCTCAGGCACTATTTTGGCCTCCGCCGGCGTGGCCATCGGCCTGCTGTCCACCACAGCCTCCATCGCCTCCATCGGCGTGTGTCTGGGCCGGGGCACGTTAATCTCCATCTTCCTGGTGATGGGTATCCTTCCCCAGATTCTGCTGCTGGGCGACAC
>CANDEE010000090.1 GCA_947383685.1 uncultured Pseudoflavonifractor sp. | reverse complement strand
GCCTTGCGGCGCTTGATTTTGAGTCAAGTACGTCTACCAATTCCATCACACCGGCATATTCTCTTATCGGTTTTTTATTATACAAGGTTTTTCCTCTCTTGGCAAGGCCAATTTTTTCTTTTTTTCCACCCCATGATGCGGTTTTTCTCTTGACAAGCGGCACAAAATGTTGTATCATAATACATATTGTAAAGTTATATCGCTTTACAATATGTATGAAAAGGAGGGGTTTACGTGAAAAACCAGGCCTACCGCATGGCGCTGCTGTACGATTTCTACGGCGATATGCTCACCGACCGGCAGAAGGAATTTTACGACCTTTACTATAATGAGGACCTCTCCCTCTCTGAGATTGCCGAAAATTACGGCATCTCCCGGCAGGGAGTCCGGGATGTGATCGTCCGGGCTGAGGCTACCCTGACCGAATTGGAAGATAAGACAGGGATTATCCGCCGCTTCCATGTGATGCAGGATCAGCTCAAGGGGGTTTTGGACAGCGTAGACGCCATCGCCAAGCGCAACGCCCAGCTCTATCAGGACAGTGAGATCGAAGCTTTAACTGAAAGCATCGCCTCTGTGCTGGAAAAGCTGAAACAGGAGTAAACCCATGGCCTTTGAGGGACTGACCGAAAAGCTGAACAATGCGTTCAAGCGGCTCCGGGGCAAAGGGCGGCTCACCGAGGCCGACGTGAAGGAGGCTATGCGGGAAATTCGCATGGCCTTGCTGGAGGCCGATGTAAGCTACAAAGTCGTTAAGGACTTTGTGTCCAAGGTGTCGGAACGGGCAGTGGGCGCCGATGTATTGGAGGCCCTCTCCCCCGCTCAGATGATCGTAAAGATCGTCAACGAGGAACTGACCGCCCTTATGGGCGGCGAGGACGCCAAGCTGACCATCTCCTCCAAGCCCCCCACGGTCATTATGATGGTGGGACTTCAGGGAGCGGGTAAGACCACCAACTCCGCCAAGCTGGCGGGGCTGATGAAGAAGCAGGGTAAGCGCCCCCTTCTTGCCGCCTGTGACGTATACCGTCCCGCTGCCATTGAGCAGTTAGAGATCGTGGGCAAACAGCTTGACATTCCTGTGTTCCAGATGGGGCAGATCAACCCCGTGGATATTGCCAGGGCCGCAGTGGAACACGCGAAAAAGCACGGCAATGACTTGGTGTTTCTGGACACCGCCGGCCGGCTCCATGTGGACGAGGAGCTGATGACGGAGCTTCAGAATATTAAGGATGCCGTCTCCCCCGACGAAATTCTGCTTGTGGTAGACGCTATGATTGGTCAGGACGCGGTAAATGCTGCCAAAGCCTTTGACGACGCACTGGATTTGACGGGTGT
This sequence comes from uncultured Pseudoflavonifractor sp., assembly GCA_947383685.1. Taxonomy (GTDB): domain Bacteria; phylum Bacillota; class Clostridia; order Oscillospirales; family Oscillospiraceae; genus Vermiculatibacterium. The sequence continues at coordinate 2,739 of CANDEE010000090.1, read as the reverse complement.
GATGCTCACCAAACTGGACGGTGATGCCCGGGGCGGCGCCGCCCTCTCCATCAAGGCTGTCACCGGAAAGCCCATCAAGTTTGTGGGTATCGGCGAAAAGCTGGACCAGGCGGAGGTTTTCCACCCTGACCGAATGGCAGGGCGAATCTTGGGCATGGGCGATGTGCTTTCCCTGATTGAAAAGGCCCAGGAAAACTTTGACCAGAAAAAAGCCATGGAGCTGCAGGAAAAGCTCCGCAAGAACAAATTCACCCTCACCGACCTTTACGACCAGTTGGTGCAGATGAAGAATATGGGTTCCCTCAGCGACATTGCCGGGATGCTCCCCGGCGTAGACGCCAAAGCCCTGGAGGGAGCCAACCTGGACAATTCTGCTCTGGGCCGTACAGAGGCTATCATCCTCTCCATGACCCCTGCGGAGCGGGAGGAGCCTTCCATCCTGAACAACAGCCGAAAGAAACGGATTGCCGCGGGCGCCGGAGTACAGATTGTGGATGTGAACCGGCTTTTGAAGCAATTTGAAGCTATGCGCCAGCTTACCCGGCAGATGAACGACCCAAGGCTTCGGAAGCTGGCAAAAAAAGGCCGCCTGCCCGGTATGGGCGGTATGGGCGGCCGGGGAATGAGACGGGGCTTCCCCTTCTAACCTTGTTGGTAAGCGCCTCCTTGAGGCGTTTCCAGATATACGAACGACATTCTTTATGGAGGTGAAAATAATGGTCAAAATTCGTCTGCGCCGTATGGGCGCCAAGAAAGCTCCTTTCTACCGTATCGTGGTGGCTGACTCCCGTTATCCCCGGGACGGCCGGTTCATCGAGGAAATCGGCACTTACGATCCCACCGCCGATCCTGCTGTGCTGAAGGTGGACGCCGAGCGCGCCCAGGCTTGGATCAAGACCGGTGCTCAGCCCACCGAAACGGTGAAGGCTCTGCTGAAGAAGTCCGGCGCTATCTAATGAGGGAGGAACACACCAGATGAAAGAGCTCCTCACCTACATCGCCCAGAACCTGGTAGACTACCCCGATCAGGTGGAGGTCACAGAGCGGGAGGGCGACGGCGAAGTCCTGCTGGAGCTGCGGGTAGCAAGCGAGGACATGGGCAAGGTAATTGGCCGTCAGGGCCGTATTGCCAAGTGGATTCGTGTACTCATGCGCTCTGTGGGCCAGCGGAAGGGGACCAGGGTCTCCGTAGACATTACCGACTGAACGGAGGAAGCGGCGGGGTTTGAAGTCCCGCCGTTTTTTCTTATCCTGACCAGGGAGGCCGCAAGCCATGAAAAATCCTTTTTTAGAGACGGGCCAGATCGTCAACACCCACGGGGTGAAGGGCGAGGTAAAGGTAGTCCCCTGGGCCGACTCCCCCGAATATCTTAAGCAGTTTCACACCTTTTACCTGGGAGAAACGCCCATGAAAGTCCTCTCTGTCCGGGTAGATAAGACCAACGTGCTCATCCGCTTTGAGGGCGTGGATACCGTAGAGGCTGCCATGAAGCTGAAGGGAAAAACTCTATCCGTCGCCCGGACTGATGCCAAACTGCCCCAGGGACGGTATTTTCTTGCCGACCTCATGGAGCTTGATGTGCTGGACGCCGCCTCAGGGGACAAGCTGGGCGTTGTGGAGGACATCCTCACCCCCCCGGCCCACAACGTATACGTGGTAAGTGGAGGGGCAAAGCGGTATATGATTCCCGCCGTCCCCGCTTTTATCGTGGAAACCAATGTGGAAGACGGCTTTATCAAGGTAAATCTCATCGAGGGGCTGGAAACCGATGTATAGGATAGATATTTTGACCCTTTTTGATCTGACAGTGGGGGACGTGCTCTCCGAATCTATCCTGGGCCGGGCCCAGGAGCGGGATTACCTGCGGATCGAGACCCATCAGATTCGGGACTACACCCTCAACAAACAGAAGCAGGTGGACGACTACCCATACGGGGGCGGGCGGGGAGCGGTGATGCAGGCCGATCCCCTCTACCAGTGCTGGAAGCACGTGGTGGATACCTTCGGACCGGGACACACCATCTACTTCTCCCCCGCCGGTGCCACCTTCAAACAGGCAGACGCCAAGCGGCTGGCAGCGGACTATGACCATCTGATCCTGGTCTGCGGCCACTACGAGGGCATCGACGAGCGGTTTATCGAGGAGTGCGTGGATGAGGAAATCTCCCTGGGAGATTTTGTTCTCACCGGCGGAGAGATTCCCGCCATGGCGGTGGCAGACGCAGTCTGTCGGCTGGTTCCGGGTGTCCTGCCCGACCCGGAATGCTTTGAAAACGAGAGCCACTGGAACGGACTGTTGGAATACCCCCAATATTCCCGTCCCGAGGAGTGGCACGGGAAAAAGGTCCCCGCGATTTTACTGTCTGGAAACCATGCCCTTATCGCCCGCTGGAGAAGAAAGCAGGCCATTCTCCGGACCAAGAGGAGACGGTCCGACATGTACGCAAAGCTGGACCTCTGCTCTACTAAGGAGGACAAAAAGCTGATGAAGGAATTGCAGGAGGAATATCCGGAAGACTTTCCCTCCTGAATCAGACAGGTCGCATATTCACTCTGTTTTTTGAATTCCTGATTTCCCTTTACTTTTCTCCGAGAGTATGCTATACTTGGATATAATATCCGAGATTAGATTTGGAGGTTACTATCATGAGTTTTAAAATCATTGTGGATAGCTGCTGCGATCTCACTGCGGGGCAGTTTCTCCAGGGGCCTTTCCTCCGAGCACCGCTGACCATTTC
>CANDEE010000089.1 GCA_947383685.1 uncultured Pseudoflavonifractor sp. | reverse complement strand
TTTTGCACCGTCAGCATACCCGGCTTTTTTAAGTTCTGCCCCAGGGCGCTGATATCATAGCAGACCACCCGGTTGTTGATGTTCACATTGGTCTGGTGGTTTAAATAGGAAAGAGAACCGGACACATAAAGTTCCAGAGCCGTGGCCAGTTCCAGTGCCTGCCCTTCCTCCTGGGAGCGCAGGCACTGGTACAGATCCCCAAGCACCGGCATCCGTTCCGGCCTTGGGTCTTTTAAATACTCCCGGTAAATCTTGGGGATACACCGGTCGATCACCGATTTCTCTATGGGCTTCAACCCGCCATGGGAAGCCGATAAAATCAACTCACAGAACGACATAATAAAATCCGCCTTCATAAGCAGCGGGTTCTCCCCCGTATCCACGGACAAGTCCACATCCAGGGGGTTGATGTAATCGCCGCTGTCTGGGGCCAGCCGGATAATCTGGCCGGAAAGCTGCCGGCAGAGGGAGAGGTACTCATGCTCCGGGTCTAAAAACAGCAGGTCGTCACTGGTATGCAGGTACACGTCCGCCGCCTCCCGCTTGCAGCTGAAGGACTTGCCGGAGCCGGGGGTTCCCAGCACCACCCCGTTGGGGCATTTCAGTTTCTTCCGGTCAGCCAGTATCATGCGCCCCGTGGTGGCATTTAACCCATAATAAACCCCGCCCTTCTGGAATACCTCGCAGGCCCGAAAGGGCAGGAAAATAGCCGTGCCGCTGGTGGTCAGCCCCCGCTGGATCTCCACCTGGTTGATCCCGATAGGGAGGGCGGAAAGAAAGCCCTGCTCCTGCTGGTAGTCCAGCCGGATTAGATCACAGTTCTGGGTATTGGTGATCCCGTCCGCCGAGTAGACCAGGTTTTCCAGCTTCTGGCGGCTGGCAGCCATATGGACAATGAGAATTGTCACCATAAACATCTTTTCATCATGGTTCTGTAAATCCTCCAACAGCTTCTGGGCCTCCTTGCCAAAGGTCACAAGGTCAGGGGGCAGGATATCCATGTCAAACCCGGAACGCACGGCCCGTTTCTGCTCGTCAATCTTGGCTTTGTCCAGATCGCTCAGTTTCCGCTTCACCGCTTTTAAGGCGGCGTTCTGGTCGAGAGCCTTGGCATGGATACTGACGATCTGGCTGCCCTCCAGTTCTAAAACGCTGTTGAGCAGGGTGTCATATAACTTGGTGGCCCGTATCTGTAAAAAAGAAACAGCGCCGAAAGAAGCGCCGGTGCGGAAGTAACGCCCGTCCTTAAAAAAGAAGGAACTGGGGGCGATATAGTCCTTGCTGGAAAGGCCGGTGCCGTTTAAGGAATCCCAGTTAAACCGGAACTTCCTCCGTTCCTCCAAGTGCAGGCATTTGTGGAGCAGGGCCAGCCGTTCGTACCCGTCCATGGGGTGGGCCGTCACCATAAGGGCACGGAAATGGCCCACCACGTCACTGTCGATCTGCCCCAGCCGGGAGCGTGCCTGCTTTACATTATCCGCCTCAATGGTATAGGTCAGGCAGATCCGGCGCTCATACCGGCTTTTTGATACCTGCTCCACCAGCATATCGCTGTACTCTTTGCGGATCTCATCAAAGGCGTCGCCCTGGGGAGCGATAGCTAACATCTGCCGGTATTCCGCCATATCCGCCGGGCAGCAGACCACGGACAACTCAAAGCCCACGGAGGGGCCGAAATAATTGACCAGCTTGCAGTAAAGTTCAAAGAGAACCGCCTTCTCATCGTCAGAAGCCTCGGCGTAATTGATGTCCTCGCACACGACGCTTTTACTGAAAAGCCGGCTGGTGATCCGGCAGACGCCGTCCTGGTACATCTCCTCATAGGGAATGGTCTGCTGGGCGGTGCGGGCAATTTTGCCTTCCCGCTTCGCCCGCCTTACGGCCTTTTCCACCCGCCTTTTGTCGGCGGGGGAGAGCCTGGTTCCGGGGCGAATGATAAGATGTTCCCAGCCCACGGCGTTTGTCGTTTGTGGTCTTGTTCGGAATGGAAACAAGCTGCTTTACCTCCTTTTCGTAGCGCTCCTGCCGTTCCAGGGCGGCAAGGCGGTTGTTGGTCTGGTACGGCCTGACCGCCGGGGCCAGGAACCGGACACGAATGATATTCTTTAAAATCTTTTCCAGGGGCTGCCCGTTCTTCTCATACAGCCCCAGCAGCATAAAAGGCGCTGCCAGGGCGATCAGAAGAAGCAGGGCGGCGTCATTTCCCAGAGCGTGCCGGGTCAGAAAATACCCCCCGGCCCCCAAAAGGCCGCCCAGAAAAAAGCAGATGATCTGCCGCCTGGTAAGGCCGAAAGCCACCTTGTCCTTCACCTCGGTCAAGTCCTTGGTAATGGTCACGTAAGCCATAGAAATCCTCCTTTCTTTGCGCTGGCTTTTTAATGGGCATTCAGGATACCCTTGGCCACGGAGCCGGTCTTAAACAGGCTGAAGCACAGAAGCACCGTGTAGGCGGCGCAGCTCCAGAGGGCAGCCTGCAGATCGCCTCCCAGGGTGAGGGCGTTGACCAGCACGGCGTAAATGCCCACGCAGACCATGATAAAAAACCCCTGAAGCCCCAGGGCGGCAAGGCCCCGCACATAGTTGGTGCCGATGTTCCCCCATTCCCGGTTCATCAAGGTGGCGAAGGGAAGGGGGCCGACACTGGCGTAAATATAAATCTCAATCATGCGCCCATACAAAATGACCGTGATCACAAGCCCCATGACCTTCATGGCAAAGGTCATGACCCAGGTTTCCAGCATGAGGGCAAACAACTCCCCCAGTTCCATGGCCTCCAGCTGGGTGGTGATGTTGGCCAAGGCGGACGTGATGTCAATGGCGGCGCTGGTGTTGATGACCCCGGCGCTCCTCTGCACCATGGTCTGGGCCACCTGAAAAATGGCGATGATAAAATCAAAAGTATGGTTCACGATGATTGCCGCCGCCGCTGACTTGAACGCCCACTTAAAAAACATAAACGTATCAATGTCATGGAGGTTGTTCTTGTCAATAATCATGGAGATTAACTCATAAGTCAGCACGGCGGCGATCACAAGCCCCGCTATGGGGACGACCACGTTCCGGGAGAGGGAGAGAATGATTGAGAAGACGCCGGAGTTCCAGGTTTCCGGCGTCTTTCCCACTTCCGAAGCGATTGTGGCCACTTTGCTGTTGACATCGTGAAACATATCCGACAAGTTGCCGGTGACAGCCCCGATCAGGAAATCCCTGATCCACTGCTCAATGGCGTCGATGATACTCTGCATAGGCCACTACCTTCCCCTTAGATCGTGATCAGGGTGGACAGCATGGGAACCACCTTGAGGCCCAGGAGCATGATCCCCCCGCCGGCCATTAATTGTTTAACGCCCTGGCTCTTGCTGGCCGGGTTGTCCGACCCGTACCCTTCCATGAGGTTGATCACGCCCCACACGCCGACGCCCCCGCCAAGGGCCACCACTAAGGTTGACATCGTTGAAACGGCAGTAGTAAAGAAACCCATATATTTTCCTCCTATTTTTGAAAATGTGTTGTCTGCTGGTTATCTGTGACTGGTTTTAGGGTATTTGAGTGTCGGCCTTTTTCCGGGTCAGCCCTCACCGGCGGGCGGACGTGCTTCTTCACCCGCACCATGGTTTTGGTAAATTCCGGGCACTCCGTCCTTCTTATCCGGTGTCTGGAAATCTGGGACAGATCATCTTTTCCACGCTTTCCATTTAATGCCTCCACGATTGTTTCCAGCACCCTGACCGCTTCATTGAAAAATTCCATAACAGCCTCCTTTCCGGTTGGTTTCTCCGGTATCCGCCGTATCTGGGCAAAAAGAAAAAGGCCCCACCGATTTTGAAAACCCCAAGGGGTATCGTTTCGGTGGAGCCTTCACCCAGCCGTTTCCGGTGGCAGTTCTCCTAACTCATAAAGTTCATATTCCTCCTCCGGCTTTACTTTCAGCCGGTGTTCCAGGTAAGCCTTCACGTCAAAGGCATACTTGGGATTGGCGTCCGCCGTGTATTTGTACTGGGGGTGGCGGGTAAGGTCATATTTCCTGGAATAAAACGGGCGCACCCCCTGCACCTGGACAATGCAGCGGCTGGAGGGCATAACCGCCAGTT
>CANDEE010000088.1 GCA_947383685.1 uncultured Pseudoflavonifractor sp. | reverse complement strand
CAGCCTATGCAATCACCCCTCTGCTCCGGCATCTCCCCCCCCCTTATGTGGACAAGCCCGTCTCTATCTGGTGCCCCTTTGACACGGAGGACAGCCTCTTTGTGAAAATCTTTCGCTTGTTCGGCTACCAGGTGACCGCCACTCACATCTCCGGCGGCTTTGACTTTTTCAAGACGGAGCCCCCGGCCTGTGACTACATTATCAGCAATCCGCCCTACTCCCTCAAGGGAGACGTGCTGGAGCGCTTGTTTTCCCTGGGTGTGCCCTTTGCCATGCTGGTGGGTGTGGTGGGGCTCTTTGAAAGTCAACGGCGTTTTGAGATGTTCAGATCGCACGATTTTGAAATCATGTACTTTAACCGCCGGGTGGCGTATTTCAAGGACTACCAGGAGCAAACGCCGTCCCTCAACCCGCCCTTTAGCAGCGTGTATGTGTGCCGGGGCATCCTGCCTCAGCAGATCGTTTTTGAAGAAATAGCAAAGAGGTGACCAAAATGCCAGACAACAAAAACCCTTTTCTCAATGCCAGCGGGTGCCCTGACCCTACGGCATACCACGCCTTGCGCCCCATCATCCGTGAGGAGGAGGCCCTGGACGCAAAGGTCAATTTTCTCATCAAGGTGCTCAAGTACGTCATAGCGGAAAGCGGCTTTGAGCTGCTGGCCCGCATCGAGCTCCGGGACAAAAAGACCGGGAGGTGCTTTAGATGAGAGACGCTATCGCCATCGACTTTGACGGCTGCCTGTGCGTGAACGAATACCCCCGCATTGGAGCCCCCAACTGGGCCGTGATCGCCAAGGCTAAGGAGCGGCAAGCTGCCGGGGCCGGGCTGATCTTGTGGACGTGCCGGGAGGGCCAGCTCCTCCGGGACGCCGTGGCCGCTTGCCAGAGCTGGGGCCTGACCTTTGACAGCATCAATGAGAGCTTGCCGGACTGGATTGAGGCCTTTAAGAACCGGCCCCGGAAAGTGGGGGCCACCGAATACTGGGATGACCGGGCCGTGAGGCTGCCGTAAGACAAGGAAAAGGAGCAACCCTCCATGCAGTATGACCGCAAAATTACAATCTCCGCCGGAAACAACCGGCGGGCCATGAACTGGACCGCCCAGACCATGCTCATATCTGAGCTATGGGCACGGCTCCAGACCCCCGCCAGGGGCACGGAGACGCTGGCGGAATACCTCAGCATGAAAAAGGCACAGCAGGATGACCTCAAGGACGTGGGCGGCTTTATGGCCGGCACTCTGTCCGGCCCCCGCCGCAAGGCCAACGCCGTCACCGGGCGGGATGTCATCACCCTGGACCTGGACAACATCCCCGCCGGGGGCACGGAGGACGTGCTCCGCCGGGTGGAGGCCCTGGGTTGCGGCTATTGCATCTATTCCACCCGTAAACACAGCCCGGCGGCCCCCCGGCTCCGGGTGCTCCTGCCCCTTGACCGTACCGTGTCAGCGGACGAATATGAGCCCCTGGCCCGGAAGATGGCCGAATACATAGGCCTGGAGCTGGCAGACCCCACCACCTTTGAAGTCTCCCGGCTCATGTATTGGCCCTCCTGCTGTGCGGATAGCCAGTATATTTACACCTGGCAGGACAAGCCCCTCCTCTCCGCCAACGGGCTCCTGGCCCGATATGATGACTGGCGGGACTGCCGCCTCTGGCCCCAGGTGCCGGGCGCTGTGAGCCTCCCAAAGCTGGCCGTCAAGCAGGGTGACCCGGATGCCAAGACCGGCGTGGTGGGCGCTTTCTGCCGCACATATGACGTGTACCGGGCTATGTCGGAGCTCATCCCCGGAATGTATGAGCCGGTGGACAGTATGCCCGGCAGATACACCTATCTGGGCGGCTCTACCACCGGCGGGGCTGTGATCTACGATGACGGCAAATTTTTGTATAGCCACCACGCCACTGACCCATGCAGCGGGCGGCTGGTCAACGCCTTTGATCTGGTCCGGCTCCACCGCTTTGGTGACATGGACGATGAGGCCCAGCCGGGGACGCCCACCAACAGGCTCCCGTCCTATCGGGCCATGTGTGAGCTGGCCGTGCAGGACGTGGGTGTGGCCGCCCTTATGAGCCAGGAGCGCTACCAGGAGGCCGTGCAGGACTTTGAGGGGGTGGGAGCCACCAACGATGAGGACCCGGCCAACTGGATGAGCAAGCTGGCAATCAACACCCAGACGGGGCTCCCAAAAGCCACCATTGACAACGTGTGGATTATTCTGGAGCATGACCCGCTGCTCAAGGGCAAGTTTGCCCTCAACCGCTTTGCGGGCCGTGGTGAGGTCCTGGGGCCCCTGCCTTGGGACACCCGCACGGTGCGCCGCCTGTGGGATGACAATGACAATGAGGGCCTTTACTGGTACATGGAACGATACCACCATATCACCGGCAACGGCAAGATTGACGGGGCCCTCTCCCTCCACTCCACCGCCCACGCTTTTAATGAGATACAGGACTTTTTGGGCGGCCTCCAGTGGGACGGCGTGCCCAGGCTTGACACCCTTTTTATCGACTACCTGGGGGCCGCTGATACCCCATACACCAGAGCGGTGACCCGCAAGGCTTTCACCGCCGCCGTGACCCGTGCCATGATGCCCGGCAGCAAGTATGACAATATGCTGATTTTGGCCGGGCCCCAGGGCCTTGGCAAGAGCACCCTGCTGGACAAGATGAGCCGGGGATGGTTTAACGACAGCATCCGCACCTTTGAGGGCAAGGAGGCCTCTGAGCTCTTGCAGGGCGTGTGGCTGGTGGAAATATCAGAGCTTGACGCTTTCCGGCGCACGGACGTGGCCCGCATCAAGCAGTTTTTGAGTTTGCGCACGGACCGCTTTCGGGCCGCCTATGGCCGCCACGTCAAGGAGCTGCCCCGGTGCTGTGTCTTTTTCGGCACCACCAACACCAAGGACTTTTTGCAGGACAGGACCGGCAACCGGCGCTTTTGGCCGGTGGATGTTGGCATTGAGCCTGTGACCAAGAGCGTGTGGGCTGATCTGGCGGGAGAGATAGACCAGATATGGGCGGAGGCCGTGGTCCGCTGGCGGCTGGGTGAGCCCCTATACCTGCGTGGTGAACTGGAGGAGGCCGCCAAGATCAAGCAGGAGGAGCACCGGGAAGTCAGCACCCGTGAGGGCATCGTCCTGGACTTCCTTGCAAAGCAGGTGCCAAGCGACTGGGCCAAGTGGCCGCTGGACCGCCGCCGGATGTTCTGGGCGGGCGCTGTGCAGGGTGACCTCAAGCTGGTGGACCGTGACAAGGTGTGTGCCTTGGAGGTGTGGTGTGAGGCCCTGGACGGCAAACAAAAGGACATCCGCTACATTGACACGGCGGAGATCAACGGCATCATTGAGGCCTGTGCGGACTGGCAGAAAGCGGAGAAAACAATGCGCTTTGGCTACTGCGGGGTGCAAAGGGGCTTTGAGAAAACCGTGTAACATTGCCTGTAACATTGGTGTAACATTGACCCCTTGAATGTTACAGGCATTTTGTAACAGGTTACAGGCAATGTTACAGTAAATGTTACGGCTGAAACCGTTGCGCCGCAAGGCTTTCAAGGATTTTGTAACATTGTAACATTTATTTTCTATTGATTGAAAAATAGAGGATTTAGAGAGTATATAAACCGCCTAATCCGCCTAATACGCATAAAAGAATAGGAAAATTGTTAAATGTTACAGGCTAAAAGGAGAGGTCAAAATGCTGGAAAAAGAAGTGGAGCGCTACTTGCGGGAACAGGTCAAGAAAAGACTGGGAGGCATGGCGCTAAAATTTGTGAGCCCCGGATTGAGTGGGGTGCCGGACAGGGTGGTGTTATTGCCGGGCGGAAAGATCACCTTTGTGGAGACAAAGGCCCCCGGCAAAAACCTGAGAAAGCTGCAAGAGTACGTCTGCGGGATGATCGCCGCCTTGGGCTTTGAGGTCCGGCGGATTGATACCAAGCCGGGCGTGGACGCCTTTATCCTGGAAATGGAGGCCCGGCTGTGAAGTACACACCGCATGAGTATCAAGCCTATTGCATCCAGCGGGTGGTGGAGGACCCCGCCGTGGGGCTGTTCCTCCGGCCAGGCCTGGGCAAAACCGTCATCACCCTCACCTAGATCGGAAGAGCACACGTCTGAACTCCAGTCACTACCGAGGATCGCG
>CANDEE010000087.1 GCA_947383685.1 uncultured Pseudoflavonifractor sp. | reverse complement strand
GCTCTTTCAGAGCCAGGGTGCGGCCCAGGGCGGTGTAATCCTCACCGTTATCCTGGAAGAATACGGCGCTCTGGCCGGCTTCTTTTAAATAAGCGGCTGCCTCCTGCCAGCCCTCCCTTATTCCCGCCACGGTCACTTGGCCGATACCGGGAAGGTCGGCGGGGAGCAGCCAGGACACGGGCATTTTCTCAAAAGCTGTCTTTGCGTCCTCACCATAAAACAGACAGTAACCGCCGTTTTGGATTCCCACCAGTTCCTCCGGGTGGGCCTCTTTTAAGGCGTTATAAGCATGGATATGGGGGACAAGGCAGGTTTCCCCGGCTGTTTCCGGTTCTATGGCATTCTCTGTTTCCATTGTTCCCGGTTCCGGTGATTCCTCCGTCTTTGCGCCGCCCCTCACCCATGCCGGGGCGTTTGCTTCCTTTTCATGCTGCTCCACGCTGGTATGGCTGTTCGCCGCCACGTCCTGGTAGGTGCGCTGTAAAATATCCTCCACCAGATATTCCCGGAAATCCGGCAGGGTGGTGTAGGCTTCATAGAGGGCAGGGCTTTTGTCCTTTAAGCCTGCCAGCAGGTTATCAACTTCTGCATAAAGTTCCCTTTGCGCCTCCACCACATCCGTATCCCGGTCACGGAGGAAGGGATAGATCTCACTCTGTTTCACCATTTCCACCAGTTCCGGCAGGGCTGCCTCATAAAGCCGCCTTGGGTTCCGGGAAAGGCTCTCCTTTGCCTCCGCCAGAATCTCCCGGTGCAGGCGGTTATGGAACTGGGGCGTGTCAAAATAGGCTTTGGTCAGTTCCGTTTCCCCCAGGGAAAGGACGGCTCGCTGGATAGCGGCGTCACATTCCAGGAGAAGGTTCTGCTCGTCAGAGTTTTTAAGGGCATGAAAAAAGGCGCTGTCCTCAAATACCTGGGACAGCACCACAGGCTGGTACTGGTGATAAAGGTCACGGAGGGTAGGGTGGGCCGCTTCCGGCTCCGCCGTGGTTTCTGTGACCGTTTTTTCCTCCATGGAAACCGTCCCGCCGGAGAAATCAAAGGCAAGCTGGCCGGTTTGTTCTTCCCTCGTCTGTTTCCGGCTCTGGCTTTTTAACCGGTTAAGGGTGGACTTGGCGGCGTCCTGGGGGCGTTTTTCACGGTTTGCCGGCCCTTGTTTCTCCCGGTTCTTGCCGGGTTCCTTTTGTCCTGCCTCACTCACAGTTTCCTTTGCGGGAGCAGGCCCAGGGCGGCCAAGAAGGGAATAGGTGCCGTCTTTGTAAGCGGAGAGGCTGTCATAAGCGTTGACGCATACCTCATAGCCACGCTGCCCCACAGCCATGGACTGTAAACCGTCCCTCATCACGGAAAGAAGGGTATCCACCTGGGCCGGGTCGTCAATCAACTTGCGGACGGTTTCCCAGCCCTTTCCAAAGTCCGGTTCCTCATAAGGCCGCTGTTCCTTTGCCCCATAGTAAAAGAAAGCGTTAACATCACGGGAGAGGATAAACTTCTCATATTCCGGGAAGCGTGCCTGATCGTCCGGTGTCAGGAAACGTCCGGCTCCCATCAGTTTGTCTATGCGGCGCTCTACCTGGTTCCAGTTTAAAGCGATCTGGGCGTATGGCTCCTCAAAGGTTCTTTTCAGTTTGAACCCCTTGGCGTCATGCCAGGTGTCCTGGGTAAGCCTGCCGGCCCCGCCAGTGCCAAAGGATTCCTTTAAATATTCCTGACGCTCTTTCCGGTCAGGGTGGTTCTGGAAGAACACATAAGCCGCCAGCCTGCTGTCCGAATAGCTTCCTCCTGGGGCAACGGCCTCATCGATCTCGTCCTCGGTAATAAAAGCGGGGCGCTCCTCCTTAAATCCCTCTGTCAGCGGAAATACTTTTACGGAAGTCTGGAGCCGTTCCAGCCGCCTCATTACCGCAAGGGGGCGGTGGAAATGGAACCGGAGGATATCCGGGTTTTCGGCGTATGTGGCGCAAAGTTCCCGCATTTCTTCCGCAAGAGCGGCTGTCTTTTCCGGGGATTGCAGCATGGCTTCCAGCTTCTCTGTCGCCTCCGGGAATCCGCCCCGTTCCATGTAAACCTCACTCACCAGGGGGAGCAGCCCGGCTTGGCGTGCCGGCTCGCCAAAATCCTGGCGGAGATACCAGAGGCTCTCCGCCAGTTCGTGGGCCTCATTGTCCCAGGTCTTTGCGGCACGCTCCGGGGAGAGGTATCCGCCGCTTTCCACCAGGCGGCGGATACGGCTTTCCACCTCTGTCCAGGATAAGCGCAGGCTCTCCCGGTCATACCGGGCGCTTTTTCCGCTGTTTATGGCAAGCCCGTTCCCGTCAAACCACACAGCGTAGGAAGCGCCGTCAATGGAAAAGCCACGCCCCCCTCGGCCAAATTCTCGCCGTAAAGAAACCGCCATTTCCCCGGCCTTTGCGCCGGCCTGGTATTGGGCATAGATCCGCAACGCGCTGGCCGGGTCATTGGTTCCGGCGGATAAGATTCTCTCCACCGCCTGCTCCGGCACGACCCCCATGAGGGAACTTCCAGGGGCAGGTTCCTCCCTTCCGGCCTGGGCGATACGCCCGATCTGTTCCTCCACCGTAGGGAATAGGGAAAGCTGGGAGTAAGGCGTGCCGGAAAACGGCCCGCCCATCTCCACAGCCATTTCCAGGGACGCAGAAACGGCAGGCCCAATGCCCGCCGCTTCTGGTCTGGCCGTTTCCGGCTCCGTATTCAGCTGTAGATCAGTTCCGCCATGATGATCTCCTCGGCCCGCTGGCGGATATTGTTCAGCTGTCCCACCCAAGCCATTTGGTTCTCCGCTTTCAGCCTCTCCGTCACGCCCTCGCTGGCTGCCAGTTCCGCCGTCAGGCTGTCCATCTGCTCGTTGGCCGCCTGGTCGATCTCCGTCAAATGGCTCCACAGGGTTCCCTTTAAGAGCAGGCTGGTGTAAAGGGCTTTCCGGTGTTCCATCAGGTATTTCTCCCTGGCCCTGCCGAACCTGGTCAGGGTTTCCGGTTCTCCTTCCCTGCTGTCCATCACGAGATTGGGTATCTGGTATCCGTTCCGGTTGGTGTATGTCAGATTGTTCATGTTCCTTTCTCCTTTCACGATTTAAAGCGTTAAAGTTTGCACTTTCATTATAGGCGATCCCCTGGGTTTTGGCAAGCCCTTTCTGCCCCTGCCTTGCCTGCTCAAGCTGGGCGAGCCTGACCGCTTCCCCCACCTCCATTAAGACGGCACGGCTGGCCTCGGCGGTGACGGTTCCCAGGCAGGCCAGGGTTCCCACGTTGTTGAAATTCACCACGTCGCCTAAGTCCTCCGTGTCCAGGTAAAGGGAGGCGTCCAGGCCGCAGCGGGTCAGGGCGGCGTACTGGACGCTGGCTTTTAGGGTGTCACGGAAGATAAGGTCGATGTTCTGGTCGTCCAGTTCCTCTAAAAAGCTGTCCTCCACCTCATAGTGCAGGTCACGGAGGTATTCCCCGTAGCTGTCCTCCACCACACGGGCGGCGGCCTCCATGACCGTGTCGCCCAGGCTGCCGGTTCCGGGAATGTCAAAGGCTTTCGCCAGGCGCTCCACTACCGGGGCGTGGTAGGATTCCTCCATGTTCCAGAGCCAGGGGTCTTTGCCTCCCCTGACCCGGTGGGTGTCGGAAACGTCATGGACGTTCTGGATATAGGGCCTGCCGCCGGTTCCCTTGCGGATTAAGCCGATAGCGTTGGAGCCGGCGTTGACCCAGCGGCGCATTTTGCCGTTCCAGGTTTCCATGTCGGCACAGGCCGTGGCGTCCGGGCGCTGGATATAGATTAAAAGCTGGTCGTCAAAGCTGTAGCTTTTGTAAAAGCGGGAAGCGGTAGTTAAAAATTTCTGCCATTGTTCCGGCGATCTGGTGACTTCCTGCTGGGCCTGCTTTGCCAGTTCGGAGATGTGCGTAAACCATCTGTCTGCCATAATTGACCTCCTTTCAGACGAAAAAACCCGGAACCTGCTGGGCGGGCAAATTCCGGGTGGTTTATGGATAGGTGATTGTTGGGTAACAAGCTGTTTGGTAATAGGGGTTATGTAGTCTGCTATTTTGCGGGCCACGTAAATGTTATTTCCGGCGCTCCCGGTTCTTCCGGTTCATATCTTCCAGCACCTTCTTCTGAGCCTCCGACAGCGCCCTGGGCGGGGATACTTTGACCCACTTCTTGGGAAGTTCAAAGGTCAGCGCCC
>CANDEE010000086.1 GCA_947383685.1 uncultured Pseudoflavonifractor sp. | reverse complement strand
ACCGGAGACGTACCGTATAAGCTCCAGGATAAGGAGGTCTATCTGTTGGACCTCACCGCCCTGGTGGCAGGCACCCAATTCCGGGGCCAATTTGAGAGCCGCATGAAGGGTCTTATTGACGAGGTCAAAAAGCTGGGCAACATCATTCTGGTCATCGATGAGGTACACAATATCGTGGGTGCGGGAGATGCGGAGGGCAGCATGAACGCCGCCAACATCCTCAAGCCCGCCCTCTCCCGGGGCGAGATTCAGGTCATCGGCGCTACTACTCTCACCGAGTATCGTAAGTATATCGAAAAGGATTCCGCTCTGGAACGGCGGTTCCAGCCCGTCATGGTAGACGAACCCTCCATTGAGGACAGCGTCAAAATCATGGAGGGTATCGCCCCCTACTATGAAAAGTACCACTTTGTCTCTATCTCCCCCGCTATGTGCCGGGCGGCGGTGACCATGTCGGAGCGGTACATCACTGACCGTTATTTACCCGATAAGGCCATTGACCTGATCGACGAGGCCTGCTCCGACGTAAATCTTCGCAACAAGGCCCTGGCCCGGGAAAAGCAGGTCCGCCGGGAGCTGGAGGACCTGACCGCCCAGAGAGAGTCCCTGATGAACGAGAGCAGCAGCCGGGACTATAAGAAGCAGAACGATTTGAAAGCCAATGAGTCCCGGCAGGCCGAAATTCGCCGGAAGCTCTCCTCCCTGGCGGGTGAGCACGCCGCCCTGGCTCTGGACCCCGGACAGGCCGCCGGCCTCAAGGACAACGAGCGGGAGCAGGCTACCCTGAACGCTGAGCTGGGCCGGTTGGGCGAGGAGCGCACCAAGCTCCTTTCTCAGAGCCAAGAGGACCAGAACTACGAACAGCTTGCCCAAATCAAGAGCCGGGAGCTTCAGCTTCAGGAGGAGCTTTCCAAGCTGGAGGCCATGTCCGCTCCCCCCCTCACCATGGAACACCTGGCCCGGGTCATCGAACTGTGGACAAAAATTCCCGCCAGTCAGATTCAGGAGCAGGAGTACGAGCGGCTGGCCCACCTGGAGGACCGCCTGAAGGAACACATTGTAGGCCAGGATCAGGCAGTGCGGGAGGTCTCTGCCGCTGTCCGCCGGGGCCGGGTGGGCATCGCCTCCAAGCGGAAGCCCGTGTCCTTCATTTTCGTCGGCTCCACCGGCGTGGGCAAAACCGAGCTTGTGAAGCGGCTGGCCCAGGATATGTTTAACTCCCCCGAATCCCTTATCCGGCTGGATATGTCGGAATTTATGGAGAAGTTCTCTGTCTCCCGCATCATCGGTTCTCCCCCGGGATATGTGGGCTATGACGAGGCGGGACAGCTCACCGAGAAGGTGCGGCGGAAACCTTATTGCGTCATCCTCTTTGATGAGATCGAGAAGGCCCACCCCGATGTGCTGAATATCCTGCTGCAAATTCTGGACGACGGTCATATTACCGACGCTCAGGGCCGGAACGTGAACTTTGAGAACACGGTCATCGTCATGACCTCCAACGCCGGCTCTACCACCGGGTCCACCGGTGCGGTAGGCTTCGGGCGCAGTGAGACTGAGCAGGGCAAGGCCAAGGCCATGAAAGCGCTGGAGGGCTTCCTCCGGCCCGAGTTTATCAACCGGGTAGACGAAATCGTCTACTTCAACAAGCTCACCGAGGACAACTTCAAGGCCATCGCCCAGATTATGCTGAAGGAGCTGTCCCAGAACCTGCGGGAAAAGGGCATTGCCTTCTCCTATGACAATGGTCTCATGGATTATCTGGTCAAAAAGTCCTACTCCCAGACCTATGGCGCCCGAAATCTGCGGCGGCAAATCCAGAAGGACCTGGAGGACCCCATCGCCACCAAGATCATCGACAGCTACATGGAGCCTGTCAGCAAAATCAAAGCGGTGTCCAACGGAGAAACCCTGACAGTGGAAGCGGAATAAGAGATATCCAAACAGCCCGGAACCTTATTGGTTCCGGGCTGTTTTTTGTAAGATTACACTTTTTCTTCCAGCGGAACTATTTTCCCCGGGGCGGTCTGGCTGGCGCACCCTTCCAGTCCTTGGCGGCAGGGCTGTTAAGGAGCCGCCCCTCGGCGGTGAACCGGGAACCGTGGCAGGGGCAGTCCCAGGTGTGCTCCCTGGGATTCCACTTGAGGGCGCATCCCAGATGGGGGCAGCGGCGAAGGCTGGGCGTCAGCAGACCCACGGTAGAGGAGACAATGTTGGCGGCAAGGGGCAGGGGCTTCATGGCCCGGGCTGGATCAAAAACATGTCCCCAGTCAGCCGTCCCTTTCACCAGCAGGTCCCGGAGAAGCAGAGAGGCCGCCATGGAACTGGTCATGCCCCACTTATTGAACCCGGTGGCCACATACCAGTTTGGCTCTGCCGGGGAATAGGCTCCGATATAGGGAGCACCGTCCAGAGTCATGCAATCCTGGGTGGCCCAGTGGGCAACCTCCCGGCTCTGGGGCCAGTATCGGCGGGCCGTCCGGCGCAGCTCCTCCCAACCTCCCCCCTGCTTCCCTGTACGGTGGCTTCCGCCGCCCAGGAGAAGCAGGTCCCCCGCGCTGCGGAAGGAAAGGCCATGGCCTGACTCATCAATATACATTCCCTCGGTCGGCCTTACCCCCTCTAGAGCCAACACATAGGAACGGTCCTGGTACATCTTCATAAAGTAGCAGCCCCGGCGGTCAATAAAGGGGAAGTGGGTGCAAAAAACCACCTTTTTCGCCCGGACCACTCCTCCATCCGTGTAGGCCACAGTGTCATCCACCCGGCGGACCAGGGTGTTCTCCCGAATGCTGAGCCCAGGCAGAATAGCCCGGACAAATTCCAGCGGCCGGAACTGGGCCTGATTGGGCATCTCCAGGGCCGCCGCCACCGGAACGGGCAATTCGGTACTCTGATGCCAGATGGTGGGACAGCTGATGGCTTCCAGGGCCTGCTGTTCCTTTCGGAGTTTTTGGGGGGCGTCCAGGGTGTAGACATAGGCGGAGCGTTCCTCAAAGCTACAGTCTATATTCCCGCACAGCGCCCGGTACTCCGTCAATGCCCGCTGGTTCGCCTTGAGGTACTCTGCCGCCCCCTCCTCCCCCATCCATTGGGTCAGCTTATGGTAGATAAGCCCGTGCTGGGCAGTGATTTTGGCCGTAGTGTTCCCCGTCACCCCGCCGCAAATTTGGGTGGCCTCCACCACCAGGCAATCCACCCCCGCCCGGTGAAGCTGAAAGGCGCACAAAAGCCCCGCCAGTCCGCCGCCGATAATAAGCACATCAGTATTCCTATCTCCCTCCAGGGATGGGAACCGGGGAAGGTCGGTCTCCATGTGCCACAAAGACTTAGGCGCTGTCATAAAAATCACCTCTCCGGGTAGTATATACGCCCGAAAACGGTTCCATTCTTTTGGCAAAACAAAAAAGCGCCCGCTCAGCAGAGCGGGCGCTTTTCCTCTTTATGAAAGAGCTTCTACAGCCTCCATAGCCTGGAAGATCATATCCTCTGTAATCGGATAAGGGATGTGCTTCATATCAGGGGCGTTGATAATGGCCTTCAGCACGGGAGCCATAAACTCCCGGTCCAGAGGCACCTTCATCTCCCGGAAGGTGGTGTCGATCCCAATGGACTGAAGGAACGCCTTTACCTCAAGCGCCTTCTCCCGCTCTCCGTCCAGCATAAGCTGTACCAGCACACCGTAGGACACCACGTTGCCGTGGCGGTGGGCCTCGTCAAAGCCGGGGATGGTAACCATCCCATAATAAGTAGAGTGGGCCACGGCGCCGTTGTATAGGTCCAGCACCAAAGTGGACACAAGGCCCGTACTGACGATGATAGCCAGAACCGCCTGCTCCAGAGCCAGAGAAGCCTTATCCTCCTTGCAGTCGGCCAGCGCCTGGCTGCCGTGTTCCCGCAACGGCTCGTAGCACATATTGCTGATTTCCCGGCCCAGAGCGGAGCTATGCTCCAGCTTATCATTGCGGGCGGAGAAGTGGCACTCGAAAAACTTGCCGATAGTGTCTCCCATGCCGGCCTGAAGATACTCTGCCGGAGCCTTGGCTAAAACCTCCAAATCAATAAAGCAGTGGCGGGGAGGACGCTTGGCGTAAGCAAAGTGATCCAAACTTCCGTTCTCCCAGTATATGACGGACAGCTTTGTCATTCCCGCGCAGGTGGCGGCGATGGTGGGAAAGGTAAACAGGGGCAGGTTCGCGGCAGAGGCCGCACCCTTAGCCGTGTCCAATGCCCGGCCGCCACCCATGCCAAAAATCATATCCGCGCCCACCGCCCTGGCGTGTTCGGCCCACCTATTGATATTTGTCATGGTGCAGTCGGTGCCATAGACCTGGGCGTCTACAATTTCCAGGCCACTCCCCTTCAGAACCGCTTCCAACCGGTCTTTTCCGGCGGCAAGGGCGCGGCGTCCACCCAAAAGAAGGACACGCTTGCCAAAGGGAGTGCAGATACCCGGGACCTCCTGATATGCTTCGGGCCCCACGGAATAATTACAGAAGAACACGGAATGGTTCATATTTTCAACTCCTGTCTTTTTGTTCGCCGGACCCTGATAAAGAAAAAAGCTCTCGTTTTCTTGTCAATAATGAAGAAAACGAGAACTTTTTTGGTCCGAGTGACTGGACTTGAACCAGCGGCCTCCTGAACCCCATTCAGGCGCGATACCAAACTTCGCCACACCCGGAT
>CANDEE010000085.1 GCA_947383685.1 uncultured Pseudoflavonifractor sp. | reverse complement strand
CGTCCAAAGCGGTCTGGATGATGTCCCACATGGTCTTGTTATCCTCCACCCGGCTCTCAATGACGTGCCCCGTGTCCTCCATGCTCCCAACATTGAGCTGGAAGTCATCCGCAATCATTTTGATGACGGCGGTGGCGGTTTTATTGGCGTACACATAGGTGTCCTTGTTTTTCAGATAATAAAGCTGGTCATACACCGTGATGGTGATGACGTTGGAGTTGCTGCCCTTGCGGGCCTTGTCGAACACAAAGCCGTAAAAGACGGGGGTGCCGTCCACGGAAAAACGGCAGGGGTCCCCCTCTTGAAAGCTCAGGCCTGGGGTCTTAACTACATCGGCCACCAGCTTTCCCGGCTGTCCCTTGCGCTCCCATTCAATGGTCACGCCCTCAACCGTAGGGGGCAGCATGATGGTCCCCTTGTGTTGGATAAGCAGCTCATAAGTCATGGCAGCGTGAGCACCTGCCCCGGATAGATCAAATTGGGATTGCTGATTTTGTCCGTGTTCGCTCCGGCGATTTTGGAATACTCAGAGCCCTTGCCGTAATACTTGGCAGCGATGGCCCAGAGGGTGTCCCCCTTTTTCACGGTGTAGGTTTTAGCAGCGGGGGCCGTGCTGGCCTCCCGCTCCTGTTTCACCGTCACCGTGGGGGCTTGGCTGGGTTCGGCTGGCTGTTCCACCGTAGCGGTTTTGGTGCCGTAGTCCCTCCATTGCTTGAGGCTCACATCCACGGCAACATCCAGGCCGTTGGCCTTTACGTCCTCTACGATGTTGTAGTCCTCCACGCTCACCTTGATATTGGTATCAAAGAGCTTGCCCCCGCTGGGGGAGGAGCGCACCAAGATAAACTGGGTGGTCCTCTTGCCGGTTTTCAGCTCCTCCAGCATATCCAGGTAGGCAGACGGAGAACGTACACCGCCCAGCATAGGGAGCACCAGGGGCACGGTGATCTCCGTGAGCCCTGGCGTGCGCAAAAAATTAATTTCTCCCTCATTGAGCAGCACAAGGGTCTTGTTTTTCCCCTTGATCTTTACGGTGAGCTTGGCCGGGGTGGGGACCTCCATGCCGCCTAAATAGCAGGTATAGCTCATGTATGCACCCCCTCCGCAGCCGTCACCAGCGCCTCACTAAAGCCGTCCGTGAGCTCTCGGATAACACCGTCCAGATCAGCGCCGCCGTCAATTTTGTTGGTCATTCCGCTCATGTCGATCTTGACCTCCGCCGTTGTAAAGCGGTTGATGGCATCCCGCTCTGCAATGTCCCGCAGGTATTTCAGCTCCTCGCCGGTCAGGTCCATGGACTTGGCCATGCTGCCGGTGCTGTCTGCAATGTCTCCCACATCGCTGCCCAGGCTATCCATGGCAAAGCTGCCACCCATAGCGGCGTTGGTAAAGTCATCAATAGTGCCGGGGGTATAGCCCAGACCGTCAAACATACCACTCACTTGGTCCGCCACACTGTCACCCCATGCGGCTCCCGCCTTGAAAGCATCAGAGGCCCAGCCATCAGAAAAGGTGTCAAAGGTGCCAAAGCCCTCAGCGAAAGCGTCCGCCACACTGGTGTAGTCCTCTTTGCTGTTGGCGGCCTCAGCAGATTTGGCGGCGTACTCATCGGCCTTGCTGGTGATGCCGGAAAAGTCAAACTCCACAAAGGGCAGCTTGTTCAGCGCCTCGCAGATACCGGCCACCACCGTCAAAGCGGTGGAGAGGAGGCCATAAAACCAGCTTTGCACATTGGCGATCACGTTATGGAAAGCGGTGCCGATATTGGAGCACACAGCCCCCAGGGCGTTCCACATACCCAGGGCAATGTTGGCCACGGTGAGGCCCAGATTGACAAAGAATTGCATGACCACATTGATGCCGCCGGTGATAACACCAAAGCCCGTTTGAGCCACGCCGGTGGTCTTTGCTATCCAGTTACACAGGGCCACCAGGCCCGCCACAAGGGCAATGACAGCTATGACAATCCAAGTGATAGGGGAGGCCAGCAGGGCCGTGTTAAAGCCGTACTGGGCCGCCGTAGCCGCCGCCGTGGCGCTTGCCTCTGTACCTGTTGCGGCAGCGTGGGCATAGGAGGCCACACACATGGCGATTTTTGCCCCGGTGCTCAGTAACTCAGCGGCTTTCATTACTCCAAGATAGCCAACATAGATGGCCAGAGCCGTGATGATGCCGTAGACAATGGGGCTTATCCAGCTCCAGTTATCAGACACAGCGGTGCCAAAGGTGATGGCTCCCTCTACCATGCCGGTGAGCAGCGTGATGATAAAGCCCAGCACCGTGGCCACGCCCATGGCCAGGCTCTCAATTTGCGGGGTGTTGCTCTGGACCATGTTGACCAGGTTGACCACCGCCGGATAGATACCGGCCCCCACGTTTTCCTTGATGTCTCCCAGGGTGTTGTTGAGCTGGATGAGCTTGCCCTCCGGGGTGTTGCTCATCGTCTCATACAGGCCGCCCCAGCCCTCCGCAATGACATTGTTGATGGCGGCGGCGGCTTGCATATCGGAGCTCATGTTGAGGTATTCCTCGCCCAGCTCCGCCACGATCTGGGCCTCCGTTGCGGTGCCCTCAATAATGGCCTTTTGGGTGTCCGTAAACTCAAAGCCCTTTTTGGTCATAGCATCATAAGAGCCGGACATGATCTTGCCCAGGCCGGTGGCATAGTCCACCATGGCCGCCGTGTCCAGTGCCCCGCCGCCGCTCATGCCCATGGCGTAGTCTGTCAGGGTGTCCATCATGGACATAATGGCGTTTGCGTCCTCAAAGTAGGTGGCAAACTCCGCCGCCCCGGCGATCATGGCCTCATCCCCATAAATGCCCCGGCCTTGAATTTCTGCCGCCTTGTCCACAATAGCGTCATAGGCGGACAGCGCCCCGCTGTTGTCCACTTGGACCGCCAGCCCCACCTCCAGAGTGTTGCCGGTGATGTCAGCGGCAAAGGCGTCATAATTCCCCTCAGCCTCAGCGGTGTTGAGGGTCAGGGTGTTCTCCAGCTCCGCACCGTCCATGCTGTTGGTCAGCGCCTCATAGCTGTCCATAGCGCCCATATTTTCCAGGACCGTGCGGAGTTGCACCTGGGCGTTGATCTGGGTATTGGCGGCCTCCATGGAGCTTGTGGCAAAGCCCTTGATGGCGTTGACGCTCATATAGGCCCCCACCAGGGAGAGGGCTTTTTTGACCATGCCGTCCATGGCGGAGGTGCCCCGGTTGATGTTTTCGTTGAGCTGTTCCTCCTCCTGGGCGGCCCGGCGGTAGCTGTCCGCCAGTTCATCCACAAGGTTGCCAGCCTCCGCCAGTTCTGCCCTTGCGGCCTCAATTTCCGACACGTCCATAGCGTTGCCGGAGGCCCGCTGGACCTGCTCAAAGGAGGCCAGCGTGGTGTCCAGGGCGGAGGTGATCTTTTTGAGCACGGCGCTCATGCCGTCATTGAGGGCCATCTGGGACTTGATAGTTGCCATTGTCTCACCACCTTAAAGGCAGAGCCCCCGCCGTCCTGGCAGGGGCTCCGTCTATTAGTGTTTCTTTACTTTGCTTTTCAGCTCCGCCTCTCTTTTCTTTTCATCCTCACAGCGGACCTTTATGGAGGCGATGACAAAGGCCCGCTCATGGGTGGGTAGGTCAAGAAACTTGGACGGCTCCCAGCCAAACTTTTGCAGACAAAAATGGGCAAAATTGGCCTCCGGGTCACCGTCCTCAATTAGTTTTTTGCCTCATCCACCAGTTCGCTCTCGCTCTTAAAGCCGTTGACCCGGAGCACTTCGGCAATGTAGTCCTCAAACTCACCGCCGATGAGCATAGCACCCACCAGGTCCTCCGGCTTGGCCACGCCCCAGTCATCCTGGAGCTCGGCGCTGTTGAGGTCGGGGAACACGGTACAGCGGGCGGCCACACGGGTCTGGAAAGCCCGGCTGTCAAACTCCTGGGTGAAACGGTTTTTCTTGCCGGGCACCGGCACCTGGCGCAGACAGCCAGAGCGGATGCGGGCGTATTCGTCAGCGGAGATACAGCAGATTTCCCACTCCACCGGCTTGCCGTCCTCCCCCTTGAAACGGGGGGAGGCGGCAAACTTGGCATTGGGGACCAGCTCCACGTTGGAGCGCATAAAAGCGGACAAATTCTTGCTCATAGATCAGTTTCCTCCTTATTGGTTATAGGCCGCCATTACATATAGGACGGGTTGGTGTACTTCTCCGGGCGGCTAAAGCTATCGCAGAAGCCCTCAATGGACTGCTCGATAAAGTCACCCTCAGCGTTGAACATGGACAGCAGCACGTCCCCGTCCAGCACGCAATCATTATAGATTTTCGTGCTCCGGCCCACGCTGCTGGCCTGGTCATCGTTGGAGGTCTGGATGGTGAAAGTGGGCATCACGCCGGTGCGGATAAACTCCTCAATCACGTCATCAAAAATCTCCGTACACTTGTAGATGGTCATGGAAAAGGCCAGGACCAGCGTGTCAGCCTTGTGGCCGATCACGATGTTACCCAGCCGGGGCACTTCCTTGGTGTTGATCTGGGCCTTGCCCTCAAACTCCTTGGCCATCAGCATGGAGTAACGGGTGCCCTTGATAGTGACAAAGCACTCAGCACGGTGGGCGCTGACAGCATCCCCGGCTTTCATCATGGCATTAGGCATCTATTTCTCCTCCCTTACTGGATAATCACGCTCATATAGAGCTGGGCCATGGCGTTGATGATGTTGAGGCCGTTGACGATGACCAGGACGGCCTTTTTGCGGTCACCCTGCTCACAGGTCACGCTGTCCGGGTCAAAGTTCTCCACCGCCCGGATGTCCTCAAGCTGTTTCATGTAGTGGGTGATGTCACCCCAGAGGGCGGAGCGCCCGGAGGCATCATTGGGCACCACGCCCACATAGCGCTCATTGAACAGCACCGCAATGTCATTGGCGATCTGGTCGCACACCCGGATGGTCTGATTGGACTGGAAAACCAGATCGGAAGAGCGTCGTGTAGGGAAAGAGTGTAGTTCAGGGGG
>CANDEE010000084.1 GCA_947383685.1 uncultured Pseudoflavonifractor sp. | reverse complement strand
GTGGAGCGGCCTGTCTCCTTTGACGTGCCCTGTGCCAAGGCCGACGCCCAGGTGGTCCACTCCCTGGCCAAGTGGAAGCGTATGGCCCTCTACCGCTACCATTTTTCGGTGGGCGAGGGGCTTTATACCGACATGAACGCCATCCGCCGGGACGAGGAGCTGGACAACCTCCACTCGGTGTACGTAGACCAGTGGGACTGGGAGAAGGTCATCGCTCCCAGGGACCGGAACGAGGCCTATCTCCGCCGCACGGTGGAGGCCATCGCGGAGGCCATCCGGGAGACCCAGGCCACCCTTCAGTCCGCCTTCCCCGTTCTCTGCAAGCTGCCCAAGGTAGCGGAGGAGGTCAGCTTTGTCACCGCCCTGGAGCTGGAGGAAACGTGGCCCGACAAGACTCCCAAGGAGCGGGAAAACCTGTGGGTAAAGGATCACCCCCTCACCTTCCTCATGGGCATCGGCGGGGCGTTGAAGTCGGGCAAGCCTCATGATGGCCGGGCCCCCGACTACGACGACTGGACCCTGAACGGGGATATTTTGGTATGGAACAGTGTACTGGAAAGCGCCTTTGAGCTCTCCTCCATGGGTATCCGGGTGGACCCCGAGGCCATGGACCGCCAGCTCACCGTTTCCGGTCACGACGAGCGGCGGGAGCTGGAATTTCATAAGCTGCTTCTGGAGGGCAAGCTGCCCCTCACCATCGGCGGCGGCATCGGTCAATCCCGGCTGTGTATGTACCTGCTGGGCCGGGCCCACATTGGAGAGGTCCAGGCGGGCATCTGGGACCCCGATACCGTTACGGCCTGCGAGAGCGCGGGAGTCATTCTGCTGTAACCCCTTTTCTTCCCCTATTTTTCAGGCGGGACGCATTTTGCGTCCCGCCTTTTTCACCTCTTTCCCCTCCCCCGCATAGGATAGCCCAGCAAACAGACTGGAGGGAACGCCTATGCGGGAACGTTTGAATTTCTGGGTCATCGGTGGGGACCCAAGGCAGGCCACTCTGGCCCGCGCTCTCAACGAGGACGGCCATACCGTACATACCTATGCCCTGGAGAGGGGGGTAGAGCCTCCCCTCCGCGCCGACAGCCTTGCCGGGGCGGCCATTGCCGACTGCGTGATCCTCCCCCTCCCCGCCGCCGATGGGGAGCATCTCAACGCCCCCCTTTCCGACCAGCGGGTGCCCCTTGTCCAGATTTTGGATGCCCTGCGTCCGGGCCAGCTTCTCTGCGTCGGCCGGGCTGCCCCCGCCCTCAAAGAAGAAGCCGAAAAGCGCCGGCTTCGCCTGGTGGACTATTTCGCCCGGGAGGAGCTGGCGGTGGCCAATGCGGTCCCTACCTCCGAGGGGGCCATCCAGATCGCGATGGAGGAGCTGCCCATCACTCTCCATGGTTCCCGGGTCCTCATCATCGGAGCAGGCCGGCTGGGGAAGGTGCTGGTCCAGCAGCTCAAGGGGCTGGGGGCCAATGTAAGCGTCGCCGCCCGGAGATTCGACCATCTGGCCTGGGCCCAGGTCTGGGGCTGCGGGGTGGAGCGGTCTGACCAGCTTGACAGGTGGCTGTGCGGCTACGACCTCATTGTCAACACCGTTCCCGCCCCCATGCTGAACCGGGAGGAGCTTTCCGGCCTGAAACCGGGGTGCCTGGTCATTGACCTTGCCTCCAAGCCCGGAGGGGTGGACTTTGCCGCCGCTTCAGAGCTGGGGGTAAAGGTCATCTGGGCTCTGTCCCTCCCCGGCAAGACCGCCCCGGTCTCCGCGGGTCTTGCCGTCAAGACCGTCATTTACAACATATTGACCGAGTTAGGAGTATGATTATGATTGAATCTCCCTGCCGCGTCGGCTTTGCCTTCTGCGGCTCCTTCTGTACATTTTCTACCGCCATGTCTGCCCTGGAGGCCGTCAAGGCCCGGTTTGGGGACGTGACGGCCATTGTTTCCGAGAATTCCGCCGCCCTGGATACCCGCTTCGGCGCCGCCCACGACTGGCTTCGGGAGATGGAGCGCATCTGTGATAAGCGGGTCATCGACACTCTGCCCAAGGCTGAACCCATCGGCCCTAAAAAGCTGCTGGACGCTCTGGTCATCTGCCCCTGTACGGGTAACACCCTGGCCAAGCTGGCAAACGGGATCACCGATACCACCGTGACTCTGGCCGCCAAGGCCCATCTGCGCAACGGCAGACCCCTTATTCTGGCGGTGTCCACCAACGATGCCCTGGCAGGAGCCGCCAAAAACATTGGGGTACTTTTGGATAAAAAAAATGTCTATTTTGTTCCCTTCCGGCAGGATGACCCCACAGGAAAGCCCACTTCGCTGGTAGCAGACTTCTCTCTGGTAGCGGACACAGTAGCCGCCGCCATGAAAGGAGAGCAAATCCAGCCCCTGGTGCTGGGTCCCAAGGAGTAACCCAACAAAAAACAGGGCGGGAGAGGATTCCTCTCCCGCCCTGTTTTTGTATGTAAAGTTTACTTTACATTTTCCTTTTTCTTCCATAACTGGCCCCTAGCTTTTCCCCATTTTCGGCCCAACATCAGGGGCCAGATTTTTCATTTTCCGGCCTCGTCAAACACCCTGACAATTTCCTTTTCGGGGGCCGGGGTGGCAAGGCTCACCACCACAATAACGGCAGAGGCAGCAAGAAAAGCGGGCAGCAGCTCATAAATGGCCCAGGCTCCCCCCAGAGGGGCCACCAGATACTTCCAGACAAAGACCATCACACCGCCTGTCACCATCCCCGCCAAAGCCCCCTGCCGGTTGGAACGCTTCCAGAAAAGGGCAAAGAGCATCACCGGGCCAAAGGCCGCCCCAAAGCCCGCCCAGGCAAAGGACACCACCCGGAATACCGAGCTGTCGGGGTCCCAGGCCAGAAGAACGCCAATGGCGGCGATGGCCACTACCGTGCCCCGGGCCGCCAGCATGGAGGCTCTTTCGCTCATTTTGACGCCCAGAAATTCCTCCATCAAGTCTTTGGATACGCTGGAGGCGGCGGTCAAAAGCTGAGAGTCGGCGGTAGACATGGTGGCTGCCAGAATACCCGCCAGGATCACCCCCGCCACAAGAGCGAAACCTACTCCGTTCCCGCCCATCAGGTTGGCAAGCTGGATCACCACCGTCTCGGAATCGGCGCTGGTGGTGAGGAAGGGAATCTTCCCCGCCGCCGAAACGCTGTAGCCCACGATGCCGATAAGAATTGCCGCCAGCATGGACAGCACCACCCACACCGAGGCGATGCGGCGGGAGGTTTTCAGCTTTTTTTCGTCCTCAATCGCCATAAACCGCAGCAGGATATGGGGCATCCCAAAATAGCCCAGGCCCCAGGCCAGGGTGGAAGCGATGCTCAGCAGTCCAAAGGACCCCGCGGTTCCCTCGGCAGTGTCATAGCCCCGGGTCAAATCCAGATAACCGGGCAGGGCAGCGGCATTTTCCATCACCACTCCCCAGCCTCCGGCCTGGCTCACACCAAACAGGATCACCGCTATAATAGCGATAGTCATGACCACGCTCTGGACAAGATCGGTGGTGGATACCGCCAGAAACCCGCCCAATACCGTGTAACCGATGATGACCAGGGCTCCTACGATCATGGCGGCGTGGTAATCCACCCCAAGGAGGCTATGAAAGAGAGTGCCCACCGCCTTGAATCCGGAGGCAGTGTAGGGAATGAAGAAAACCAGGATGATAACCGCGGCGACACAGGCCAGAATGCGGCGGTTATCCCCGTAGCGGCGGGAGAAGAAGTCGGGGATGGTGATGGCTCCGGTCACCGCCGAATAGCGGCGCAGCCGCCTGGCCACCAGCAGCCAGTTCAGGTAAGTACCCACAGCCAGACCAATTACCGTCCAGCCCACCTCCGCCACACCGCAGAGGTAGGCAAGGCCGGGAAGGCCCATCAGAAGATAGCTGGACATATCGGAGGCTTCGGCACTCATGGCGGTGACGATAGGCCCCAGGCGGCGTCCCCCCAGGAAGAACTCGTTGGAGGACCCGCCGGAGGTCTTGTTGAAGGACAGGCCTATGCCTATCATGGCAGCAAGGTAAACCACAATGGCCAGAACAATACAAATTTGCGCGGTGGTCATATTCTCTCCGCTCCTTTCTGTTACAACCTGGGTATCATACCATACTTTTTACAAGAATGAAATGCAGAACAGAGTATAGAATAAACTCTATACTCTGTTCTGCATTTTTCCATCTATCCACTTATATATCTTACTTTTTATAAAGACGATACAAAAGAATCTTTTTAAGAGAGAATATAAATTTTTTCATTCCCTGCCCGCTGCCCGGTAACCCTCCAGAAAAAGAGGGGTCACCCGGTCGGTATAGGCGGTAAGGGAATATTCCCCGCCGCACAGGCACCAGTCATAGAGCAGCGCCCGCTCCCACAGGGCGTATGCCTTCACAATTTCGTTTGCCGTCCTGTCCCTCCGGAGCTGACCCGCCTCAAGCCCCTCCTCCACAATTCGGCGCAGGAGCTTGAAATAGGTACGGTTCCGGTCCAGAAGGCTTTTCTCCCCCTTCGCCAAAAGCTGGGTGGATAAAAGCCGGGCCAGCAGGTCCAGGGAAACGCTGGCGTCGATCATAGCGAACAGCTCGTGGTTCAGCCAGGCCAACTTGTCCAGCGCGTCCATCTCCGGGTCCATGGACCCCTTCAGCTGCTCATATTTCTCGTCAAATATGTTTGCCAGGGTGCCCAACAGGGCGTCCTTCCCATCGAAATAGTGGTAAAAGGAGCCTTTGGAGGTCTCGGACTCAAAGACAATGTCCTCCACCGTCGTATCCTCATATCCCTGCTCGTAAAACAGCTTCCAGGCCGTGGAAATAATGCGTCCCTTTGTATTTCTGGTATTCTTTCTCGGCATTTCGCCTCACCGCCTTTTCCTTATCATAGCGGCTTTCCCGCCGTAAATCAAGCCCGTCCCGCCATAGCCGGCCTGAAAATAACCATGTGTTGTGGCAAAAGCTCGTCTAAATTTTAACCGCATACTGCATATGGGCAAACCGCCGATAGCCTTATGGGCGGTTTTTGTGCCTCTTTCACTGGAAAATCCCTCCTCCAGCAGTACTTTTTCCCCACTTCCGCTTTTTCTTTTTACCACTATATTTGGTTCCCC
>CANDEE010000083.1 GCA_947383685.1 uncultured Pseudoflavonifractor sp. | reverse complement strand
CGGGGAACTCCATGGACTCCAGGATGATGGGATGCTTCTCATCACACAGGGTGTCACCGGTGGTGGAGTTCTTCAGACCGATAACGGCGGCAATGTCGCCGGAATAAACGGTCTCGATATCCTCCCGATGGTTGGCGTGCATCTGAAGGATACGGCCAATGCGCTCCTTCTGGTTCTTGGTGGCGTTCAGCACGGAGGAGCCGGTGTTCAGCACACCGGAGTACACCCGCACGTAGCTCAGCCGGCCCACAAAGGGGTCAGTGGCAATCTTGAAAGCCAGAGCGGAGAAGGGGGCGTTATCGTCGGCGGGACGCTCGTCCTCCTCCTCGGTGTCGGGATTCACGCCCTTGATGGCCGGGATGTCCACCGGGGAGGGCATATAATCCACGATAGCGTCCAGCAGCTTCTGAACGCCCTTGTTCTTGTAAGAGGTACCGCAGGTGATGGGCACGATCTTATTCTCAATGGTGCCCTGACGCAGTGCCTTGCGGATCATGTCCTCCGGAACAGGCTGCTCCTCCAGAACAAGCATCATGATCTCCTCATCGATGTCGGCCACAGCGTCCAGCAGCTTGCTGCGGTACTCCTTGGCCTTCTCCAGCATATCGGCGGGGATCTCCTCCACCCGCATATCCTTGCCCATCTCGTCATAATAGATGTCAGCGTCCATCTCCACCAGATCGATGATACCCTTAAAGGTATCCTCAGAACCGATGGGAAGCTGAATGGGCACCGCGTTACACTTCAGGCGGTCATGAATCATGTCCAGCACGTGATAGAAATCAGCGCCCATAATGTCCATCTTGTTGACGTAGATCATGCGGGGCACGCCGTAGTGGTCCGCCTGGCGCCACACAGTCTCAGACTGGGGCTCCACGCCGCCCTTGGCGCACATAACGGTCACAGAGCCGTCCAGCACGCGCAGGGAGCGCTCCACCTCAACGGTGAAGTCCACGTGGCCCGGGGTGTCGATGATATTGATGCGGCGATCCTTCCAATGGCAGGTGGTCGCGGCGGAGGTGATTGTAATACCACGCTCCTGCTCCTGGGCCATCCAGTCCATGGTGGCAGTGCCGTCATGGGTCTCGCCGATCTTGTAGTTCACGC
Organism: uncultured Pseudoflavonifractor sp.; assembly: GCA_947383685.1. Taxonomy (GTDB): domain Bacteria; phylum Bacillota; class Clostridia; order Oscillospirales; family Oscillospiraceae; genus Vermiculatibacterium. Next base: position 4,034 of record CANDEE010000083.1, on the reverse strand, counting down.
CGGTGTAGTACAGGATACGCTCGGTGGTCGTGGTCTTGCCGGCGTCAATGTGAGCCATGATACCAATGTTCCGAGTGTTCTGCAAAGTAACTTTTCTCGCCATAATCTCTTTAACTCCTTGGTCTTACCAGCGGTAGTGGGCGAAGGCCTGGTTGGACTGGGCCATCTTGTGGACGTCCTCGCGCTTCTTCACGGCGCCGCCAACACCGTTGGCGGCATCCATGATCTCACCGGCCAGACGCTCCTTCATGGTCTTCTCGCCACGGGTGCGGGAATAGGCGGTGAGCCAGCGCAGACCCAGGGTCTGCCGGCGCTCGGGCCGGACCTCGATAGGCACCTGGTAGGTGGCGCCGCCCACACGGCGGGCCTTGACCTCCAGGGAGGGCATGATGTTCTCAAGGGCGGCGGTAAAGGTCTCCAGGGCGTCCTTGCCGGTCTTCTCCTGGATGATATCGAAGGCGCCGTAGACCACCTTCTGGGCCACGCCCTTCTTACCGTCCAGCATGATGCTGTTGATCAGCTTGGTCACGAGGACGGAATTGTACATAGGATCGGGCAAAATTTCCCGCTTGGGTACGTTTCCTCTTCTGGGCACTTTGCTTCCCTCCTTCATATAGGAATGATTTCATAGGTACTCGAAAACCGCAACGGTTTCCGTGTAAAGACAAGTGCCAGTTGTCTTTCAGTGCCCTGTCAAGAAACGTCGTATATAAAACGCTTCTTCGGCAAGGCCGCTGCCTTGCGCTTCTCAGCGCGTGTGATTCTTGTTCAAGTTTTTGGCCAGGCTTCCGAAATAAGAATGGTCTTATATGGAAGCTTTCTTTGCCTACTTTCTTTCGAGAAAGAAAGTAGGTTACTTCTTGCCGGCCTTGGGCTTCTTGGCGCCGTACTTGGAACGAGCCTGCATACGGCCGTTCACGCCCTGGGTATCCAGAGAGCCGCGGATGATGTGGTAACGAACGCCGGGGAGGTCCTTGACACGGCCGCCACGGATCATGACCACAGAGTGCTCCTGCAGGTTGTGGCCCACACCGGGAATGTAAGCGGTCACCTCGTAGCCATTGGTCAGCTTGACACGGGCGATCTTCCGCAGAGCGGAGTTAGGCTTCTTCGGGGTGGAGGTACGAACAGCGGTGCACACGCCTCTCTTCTGGGGAGAAGGCAGGTCGGTCTCACGGTTCTTCAGGGTGTTCAGGCCAAACTGCATAGCGGGAGAATTGGACTTGTAACTCGCCTGCTTGCGGCCCTTCCGAACGAGCTGGTTAAACGTAGGCATAATCTTCCTCCTTTCTTCATTGATACTACTTTATTTTAACAGGAATCCTTTGGATTATCCCGCTAAAATCAAAACAAAGGGACTTATTCTGTGACGACAGCCGCCACAGCCGCTCCCACCGAGATGCCGCAGGCCTTGCCCAGCTCCTTCATAGAGGAGACAGTCTCGGCCTTTACGCCCTTTTCGGTGCAAGCCTCAGCGATGGGCTCGGTCACTCTGGGGTCTGCGTCAGAGGCCAGATATACAGTCATGACCCGGCCTGCGTCCAGGGCCCGCTTGACCTGCTTGGCGCCCACGACCTTGGCTTTGCTGGAAAGTTCCGTGAGCATCCCTAAGCCCCTCCCATCTGAAAATGGGCGCAATTTCCCTATAGACGCCCAAGCAAAGTGAAATTATAGCATAGAGAAATTGGTAAGTCAAGGTTTTTTCAGGAAATCCGCCCGCATAGACAAACCCATTCGGTCATGTTATAATTATAAGTACCATTTCATGTCATATTTTCATTCAGGTATCAGGTGTTTTCCATTCAGCCGACTTCAAATCAAGGAGTGAGTTTTATGGAGTTTGACCGTCCACGCACCAAAGAGATGGCAAAGGTCATGATCCGTCAAGCGCAACCCCGACCCTGGAAGGTATTACTGGTTTATACCCTGATTGTCACCGTTGTGCCTCTTGCCCTGTTTTTGATTCTCGCCCTCTCAGCTGTGTTCCATGGCGCTTTGACCTCGTTTTCCCTCTCCTTTGGACACCACCGGGAGCTTTTTCTCCCTTCCTTTGAGCTTGCTAATCTGGCTGCTTTTTCATTCCAACTACTGCTTTTTCTATTCAGCGCCCTTATGCAAATGGGATACCGCGCTTATTGTGTGAAGCTCTGGCGCAAGGAAAGTGGAAGTTACCGCGATCTTTTTGCAGGATTCCGTATACCTGGAAAAACCCTGGCCCTTTATGGTCTTGAAGTCCTTTTTTCTCTTTTGTGGGCTATCCCCGGCTTCCTGGTCCTACTTCTAATGATCATGGTCACATCCCTCATTACTGACAGCACCGCAGTCCTGGGTGTCCTGCTTTTTTTAGGCTATATTGGCTTTTTTGCTTATCTCCTTAATCGGATTTTGCGGTATGCTCTGGCCTACAACATCCTGCTGGATCATCCAGATTGGACTGCCCGGGAAGCTCTGTACGAGAGCAAGGTCCTGATGGCTAATCGGCGGTGGTCCTATTTTGTCCTGATGTTGTCCTTCTTAGGATGGTCCCTTCTAATCTGTTGCATTGCCTACCTGGCCCTGATCGTAGCCACGCTGTTCTGCTCCGCCTGTCTTGCTCCCCTTCTCTACGGAGCCGGCCCCGTTGCCCTCATTGTCCTGATCCTTTGCATTTTCCTTCTGGCCTTTTTGGCGTCCACCCCGCTGCTGCTGTGGCTTAGCGCCTATACCGGCGCCAGCACCGCCGGATTTTATGACTGGGCCATCGGTCGTCCCCTGATTCCTCCCGCTCCACCCTGGCAGCCCCAGCCTTCAACTCCTCCAGAAAGCCTTGCACCGCCTGAGCCTTGGAACTCTCCAGAAAATCTGTAAAACATTACGCCCGGAAAAGCAGTTACTTTTCCGGGCGTTTTTTCTTTATAGCCTTACCGGCACCTTTGTTGTTATGTAAACCTCCCCAGGAATAACCTCGCACTGATAGACCAGAACCGCCACACCCCCGGCGGCAGCTTTTCGCAGGGCTTCACCAAAGGCTGGGTGGGTACGGTCATTGGGAGAAAAGCCGTCCACTCCGGCCATCTGGATAACAAAGCAGACCGCCGCCTCATATCCCTCCTGCCGTGCCAACAGCAGCTCCTCCAGGTGTTTTACTCCCCGCTCTGTGGGTGCGTCTGGAAAATAGGTCCAGTTATCCTCCTCCAAGGTGCAGCCCTTCACCTCCACAAAGCCCTTCCGCTCCCCGGCCTCCCAGTAAAAGTCAAACCGGGAGCGGCCCCAAGTGGTCTCAGGCCGTAAGAGAGTCAGACCGGGAATGAAATGCCCCGCTTTTGCCCACTCTGCAAAGAGCCTGTTGGGCGCTTGGGAGTCCATGTTGATAAGCCGCTCCCCCTTCTCCACCGCTACCAGATCAAAGGCGGTTTTGCGGGCGGGGTTGTCCGATTTTTCCAAATACACCGTGCATCCCGGCACCAGAAGCTCCCTACAGCGCCCGGTGTTCTTCACATGGACGGTCAGCTCCTTCCCATCCAGCAGCACCTTGGCAATGAAACGGTTGGGCCGGGCCAGAAAGGTGGCCTTATAAATATTCTGATAGCGCATAGCCCCACCCCTTTTGCTCATTTTAGCATAAAGAAACGCATAAAAAAAGAGACGAACCGAAATTCGTCTCTTTTTTGTGTTGGCGTCACCTATCTTACCAGTCCGTCGCCAGACAAGTATTGTCGGCAGGAACGAGCTTAACTTCCGTGTTCGGGATGGGAACGGGTGGACCCTCGCCCTAATCGACACCAACTACGTCGAGACAAGCTTCATATCCTTCGCTTTCGGGCAAGCCCAAAAGCTCATTCATTCCGCTGTCTCTCCTTTCCAAAACAAACTTTGCTCCGCAAACTTTGTTTTGGCTTTTATCTTAACTGAAAGGTTTCCCCTTCAGCCAAAATACCTATTAAATTGTATACGCTTATTCGCGCCTTGTCAATATTTTTCTTGCTCCGCAAGAAAAATGTGGTGACCCGTACCGGATTCGAACCGATGTTAACGGCGTGAGAGGCCGCTGTCTT
>CANDEE010000082.1 GCA_947383685.1 uncultured Pseudoflavonifractor sp. | reverse complement strand
CCCGCAACCGCATCTGCGCCGTGGTAAACCGGGGGGAGAGCCAGTTCGTCTTTATGGACACCCCCGGCCTTCATAAAGCCCGCACCCGCCTGGGGGATTACATGGTGGAGGTGGTTCACCAGAGCGTTTCCGACGTGGACGCCGCCCTTCTTCTGGTGGAGCCCATCCCCAACGTGGGCCAGCCCGAGCGGGAGCTGATGGAGGAGTTGAAAAAGCGGGGCATCCCAACCGTGCTGGTCATCAACAAAATTGATACAGTGGAGAAGGAAAAGCTCCTTGCCGTCATTGCCGCCTACACCCAGGATCACCAGTTTGCCCACGTCATGCCCATCTCTGCCAGGGAGGGGGACGGAGTGCGGGACCTTCTGGATTTATTGGAGGGCTATCTTCCGGAGGGGCCCTGGCTGTTCCCGGCGGGGGAGGTCACCGACCAGCCCGAGCGGCAGGTCTGCGCCGAGATTTTGCGGGAAAAGCTGCTGTTGTGTCTGGACAAGGAGGTCCCCCACGGTACGGCGGTGGAGCTGACCAAATTTTCTGAGCGGGACGACGAGGTCATAGAGTGCGACGCCACCATATACTGCGAGAAGGAGTCCCACAAGGGCATCATTATCGGCAAAAAGGGGGCCATGCTCAAAAAAATCTCCACCCTGGCCCGGGAGGATATGGAAAAATTCATGGGGACCAAAATTTTCCTCCAAACCTGGGTCAAGGTAAAGGAAAACTGGCGGGACAACCTGAATCTCATTCACAATTTCGGCTACCGGGAGGATTGACGCAAAAATTTTCCTGACATAATCCCCTGTCTCCAGCCCAAAATAACCCAAGAGGGAGGGGTTGGAATGGACAAAATGGCGGCCTGGAATTTATTTTTGCGCACAGGGCTTCCCGAGGTATATACTATTTACAGTCAAGCGGGGATGACATATGCACATGGTGACAAGGGGCCTGATTCTGCGGGAGGTCAACTACAAGGAGTCGGACAAGATATTGACCGTCTTGGCGGAGGGCCAGGGCAGGCGGACGGTAAAGGCCCAGGGCTGCCGGCGAAAAAATAGCTCCCTGGCGGCCTCCGCCCAGCTTCTGGTCTACTCCGAAATGACTCTCTTTGACTACCAGGACCGCTGGGCCTTGAAGGAGGCCGCCACGCTGGAGGAGTTCCGGGGCCTGCGGAATGATTTGGAAAAGCTGGCCCTGGGGACCTATTTCGCTGAGGCCGTTGAGGCGGTGAGCGGGGAGGGCGTTGAAACGCCGGGGCTTTTGAGCCTGATCCTCAATTCCCTTTACGCTCTGGATAAGCTGGATAAGCCCCTGCCGGTGGTGAAGGCGGCATTTGAAATGAAGCTGTGCTGTCTGACAGGCTACGAGCCGCTGGTGGACGGCTGTGCCGTCTGCGGGGCGGAGAACCCGGAAAACCCCCGGCTTAATCTGTCCGAGGGGGTACTCCACTGTGGCAAATGCCGGGGGGAGCTGGAGGATGAGGGGATTTCCATGCCCCTGGACGCAGCCAGCCTGGCTGCTCTCAGATACATTGCCTACGGGGACCCCAAGCGGCTTTTTTCCTTTCAGATTCCCGACAAAAGTTTAGCCCTGCTTTCCGGGGCGGCGGAGAGCTTTCTGTTAACGCAGCTGGAGCGGGGCTTCCGGACCCTGGACTTCTATAAGGGCCTGCAATAAGGAAATATGAGGCGGGGCCTCATAACGGCCCGCGTCTACGGAGGCATACATATGACACTGGATAAGGGAGCCATCGGACAGACCTACACAGTCCAAAAAATCGCCCTGCCCCAGCAGGTGGAGCACCGGCTGGAGGCTATCGGCATGACCCTGGGGGGCAAGGTCTCCATTTTGGGCAGCAAGGACAGGGGAACCCTCATTCTAAAGGTCCGGGGGGCGCGGTTCGCCCTGGGCCGGGGCATCACCCAAAGGATAGAGGTAATATGATATGGGAAAGCAATTAACGGTGGCCTTCATCGGCAATCCCAACTGCGGCAAGACCACTCTTTTTAACGCCTACACCGGCTCCAACCTGAAGGTGGCAAACTGGCCCGGCGTCACGGTGGAGCGGGTGGAGGGGGTCATGAAGGATCACGGGCTGGAAATCCGCCTGGTGGACCTGCCGGGTACATATTCCCTTACCGCCTACACCATGGAGGAGCAGGTCTCCCGCCAGTTCATCCTCTCTGACGAGGTGGACGTCATCATCGACGTGGTGGACGCCTCCGCCCTGGAGCGGAACCTCTATCTGACCCTCCAGCTTTTGGAGCTGGGTAAGCCCGTGGTGGTGGCTCTTAACATGATGGACATTGTGGAAAAGCGGGGCATGGAAATTGACCTCCACCGCCTGCCCGAAATGCTGGGCGTGCCCGTCATCCCCGTCTCCGCCCGGAAGCGGACGGGCCTGGAGGTGCTGATGCACGCCGCCGCCCACCACGCCGAAGCGGGCCGCCACGACCCCATCATCCACGAGCACGAGTGGCACAGCCATGGCAAAACGGCGGACAGCCAAAAGCATGAGCAATACGCCATGGTCTACGACGAGGTCATGGAGTTCCGCATTGACGCCGTGGAGGCAGCCTTAAAGCGCAAGTGGCCGGAATTGGGGAACTCACGCTGGTATGCCATCAAATTGTTGGAAGGGGACGAGGAGCTGGGCAAGACCTACCCCCTGACCCTTCCGGGCATCCTGGACGAAAGCTGCGAAACGGAGATCATCAACCAGAAGTACGATTTCATTGAGGAGATCATGGCCGAGGTCATGGTGCACCGGGAGGAAAAGGCCGCCATGACGGAGAGGGCGGACCGGGTGCTGACCCATCCGGTCTGGGGCCTGCCCATTTTCCTGGGCATTATGGCGGTGGTCTTTTTCCTTACCTTTACCGTGGGTGATTTCCTGGCGGGCTATTTCGAGCTGGGCATTGACTGGTTTTCCGGCCTTGTGGGGGATACCCTCACCGGCTGGGGGGTGGGCGAGCTGCTGGTGGCTCTCCTGACCGACGGTATCATCGCCGGGGTAGGCAGCATTCTGACCCTGCTGCCCAACATCTTCATTCTGTTTCTGGCCCTGGCCTTTTTGGAGGACACGGGCTATATGGCCCGTGTAGCCTACATCATGGACGGCATTATGGGCAGGCTGGGCCTTTCGGGCCGGGCCTTTCTCCCCATGGTGCTGGGCTTTGGCTGCTCGGTGCCCGCCATTATGGCCTCCCGGGCGTTGGAAAGCCGCCGGGACCGGTTCAAGGTCATGCTGGTGACTCCCTTCATGTCCTGCTCGGCCCGGCTTCCCATCTACATCCTCTTTTCCCAGCTATTCTTTGGGACATACGCCATGGTGGCGGCCTATTCCATGTACCTCATCGGCATCCTGGTGGCCCTCCTCACCGCCGGGGTCATCCAGACCCTGGAGAAGAACCGGGGCATGGAGCGCAGTGCCCTGCTGATCGAGCTTCCCGAGTACAAAATGCCCTCGGCCCGGACGGTCCGGGTCTACGTGTGGGAGAAGGTAAAGGACTATCTCACCAAGGCGGGCACCATCATCTTTGTGGCCTCGGTATTCCTCTGGTTCCTTTTGAACTTTGGCCCGGCGGGGTATACTGCCGCCATGGAGCAGAGCTTCGCCGCCCTCATCGGCCGTGCCCTGGTTCCCGTCATGGCCCCGGCGGGGCTGGGCTTCTGGCCCATTGTGGTAGCCATCATCGCCGGCGTCTCCGCCAAGGAGGTGGTGGTCTCCTCCACCGCCATCCTGTTCCGGGTGGGCAACGTTAATTCCGCGGCGGGGATGGCGGCAGTCCACGCCGGCCTTGCCTCTATGGGCTTTGGCCCCCTGAACGCCTACTGCGTCATGGTTTTCTGCCTTCTCTACATCCCCTGCGCCGCCACCATCGGGGTCATCCGGCGGGAGTCGGGAAGCTGGAAATGGACCGTCTTCTCCGTCTGCTTCCAGGTGGCGGTGGCCTATCTGATGAGCTTTCTCATTTATCAGGTGGGCAGTCTCCTCCTGTAAGCACATTCCATTTTGAGGTATCCTGTATGAAAGACGAGCTTTTTGAAAAATCCATCGAGACTCTGGAGCTTCCCCGGGTGCTGGAGCTTCTGGCCCACGAGGCGGTCACCGACGAGGGAAAGGAGCGGGCTCTCCACCTCCGCCCCCTCACCGACCCCGATGATGTGGAGCAGGCCCTCCGGGAGACCTCCGCCGCCGTAGACCTGGTCTCCCTCCGGGGCGCCCCCTACTTTGGCGGGGTGAAGCCGGTGCGCGCCTCTCTCCAGCGCTCCGATATGGGGGGAGCCCTCAACACCCGGGAGCTTTTAGAGGTCGCGGCCGTCCTCCGCTGCGCCCGGAACTGCATAGAGTACGCCGCCGGACAGAACGAGAAGACTCCCCTGGACCCCCTGTTCCGGGGCCTCACCGCCAACCGCTTCCTGGAAGACCAGATCACCGGCTCCATTCTTTCCGAGGAGGAGATCGCCGACGCCGCCAGCCCCGAGCTTGCCGACATCCGCCGGAAAAAGCGGGCCACGGCGGGAAAAGTCCGGGACATTTTACAAAAACTGATCTCCTCCAACCAGTCCAAATATTTGCAGGAGAACATCATCACCCAGCGCAACGGGCGGTATGTGGTTCCCGTGAAATCCGAGCACAAAAACGACGTCCCCGGCCTTGTCCACGACCTCTCCGCCAGCGGCGGCACCTTTTTCATTGAGCCCATGGGGGTAGTGAAGGCCAACAACGAGCTGCGGGAGCTGGAAGCCAGGGAGGAAAAGGAGATTGAGCGCATCCTGGCCCAGCTTTCGGCGGAGTGCGCCGCCCACAAGGAGGACATCGCCCAGGATTACGACTTTATCATCCTCCTGGACCTGATTTTTGCCAAGGCGGGCCTGTCCCTCCGGATGCGGGGCATGGCCCCCAGGATCGTCCCAAAAGGTCTGTCCTTTGAAGGGGCCCGCCACCCTCTGTTAGACCGGGATACGGCGGTGAAAAACGACCTCCGCCTGGGGGAGGACTTTGATACTCTGGTGGTCACCGGCCCCAACACAGGCGGCAAAACGGTGACGCTGAAAACCCTGGGCTTACTGGTTTTAATGGCCCAGTGCGGCCTCCATATCCCCGCCTCCGGCGAAAGCTGCATGATGGTTTTTGACCGGGTGCTGGCCGACATCGGGGACGAGCAGTCCATCGCCCAGAGCCTGTCCACCTTCTCCTCCCACATGGTGAA
>CANDEE010000081.1 GCA_947383685.1 uncultured Pseudoflavonifractor sp. | reverse complement strand
CGTCGAGATAGATGGCTGTCTTAAAGGACAGAACCCGGCTTACAGGCTTACTTGCACATATGGAAAGACGCCGCTTGTTCAGCGGCGTCTTTCCTTTTGGTTTCTTATTCCTGATCCCAGTTGTGCCAGACATTCTGCACGTCGTCATTGTCCTCCAGGCTGTCGATAAGCTTTTCCATGTTCTTAATGTCTTCCTCGGATTCCAGCTTTACATAGTTCTGAGGAACCATCTCCACAGCGGCACTGACAAAGGAGTATCCCTTGGCTTCCAGCCCCTCCAGCACCTTTCCAAAGTCATCAGGGGAGGTGGTAATCTCAAAGACCTCTCCCTCTACACTCATATCCTCGGCCCCGGCATCCAGTGCGTCCATCATCATGGTATCCTCATCCAAGTCTTCCTTCTCGATAACAATAACGCCCTTCTGATCAAAGGACCAGGATACACAGCCGGTGGCACCCAAACCCTTGCCAAATTTGTCCAACAAATGCCGGACCTCAGGAGCGGTGCGCTGGCGGTTATCAGTGAGAGCATCCACGATAACCGCCACACCAGAGGGACCATAACCTTCGTAGGTAACGCTTTCGTAGCTGTCCGTGTTACCTGCGCCTAAGGCTCGGTCGATGGTTCGCTTAATGTTGTCGTTGGGCATATTGGCTGCCCGGGCCTTGGCAATGACAGTGGCCAAACGGGAGTTATTGGCAGGATCGCCGCTGCCTCCGGTCTTCACCGCTACAATCATTTCCTTGGCGATTTTGGTAAACGCAGCAGAGCGCTTGGCATCCTGTGCCCCCTTTGTCTTTTGGATGTTATGCCATTTGGAATGTCCCGACATAAAAGTATCTATCCCTTCATGAAAAAATTGCTTATATAGTTTAGCACAATCTCTTTCCTTTTGCAACGGTTAGAGGCAAGAAAATACCTCTTTATGCCGTAAGGAACAAAAAACCGTGATTTCCGGAAAGCCCTCTTTCAGCCAGTCCGCCAGTACAGGACAGACTACGTTTTCCGTAGAGAAGTGTCCCGCGTCAATGAGGTTGATTCCCATGGCCCTGGCATCCAGAAAGGTATTATACTTTACATCCGAGGTAACAAAGGTATCACAGCCCTGGGCCGCTGCATCCAACAGCATATCACCGCAGGCACCGCCGCCTACCGCCACTTTGCGGACCGGCCTGCCCGCATCTTCCAGGCGAAGACCTTCTGCTTTTAGGCTTTCCCGGACAAAATCGGCAAATTGGGCAGCACTTTCAAAGGCCCCGGCCTCCCCCACCCGGCCCACACCATAAGGCCGTCCTTCCGGGTCCAAGCCATCCTGATGGAGCTGCTCCACATCAAAAAGGCCCAGTTTTTGGGCCAACACATCGTTTACGCCACCCTCCACCACATCCAGATTGGTGTGGGCACAGATAGCTGCAATACGGTTTTCCATTAGAGCCAGCAGACAGCGGCCCGTGGGGTCGCTGTCTGTGACAGACTTTGCCGGGTGAAAAATGATGGGGTGATGGGAAACAATGAGCTGGCAGCCCAGCCCCCTCGCCTCCTCAACAACTTCCTCGGTAATGTCCAGTGCCACCATCACTCCGGTTATGGGCGCATCTCCCCTGCCAACCAGAAATCCAGCATTATCAAAGGGCATTTGAAGGGAAAAAGGCGCTTTCTTATCCAAAAAACGATAAATTTCTATTACTGTTGCCACTGTTCCCACTCCTCTTTCATTTGAGCCACCTCTTGAGCTGCCGCTTCATATTGTTTTCGTTTCTCCACATCTTCGGGACGTTGTGAGCGTGCAAGTCCCCTCACCGCCCAGTGAAGTTTTCCAAGCTCCTGATCCAGATACCGCTTTCGCAGGGGGCTTTCCATTCCAAAGGCCTGACGACCAACCCAAATTTCACCCTGGGTTAATGGCTTCATTTCTCCCGGCTCCGCAACGAGAATGATATACAGAGTCTCTCCTTCCGGTACAAGGACTTCCCGGTCAATGATAAACCCATTTTCAGAAAGATACCGCCGCAGTCCATCCATACCGCTCATAGGCTGGAGGACATATCGATGCCCTAACCCGGTGGTCCAGGGGGCAGCATTGAGAATATCCGCGATCGTCTCTCCTCCCATGCCGGTAATTGTGACGAACTCCGCTTCCTCCGGAGCAACATCAGCAAGGCCATTGCACAGGCGAAAAGAAACCCGATCGGACACCCCCCACCGTTCCGCCAGGGCACGCCCTCTGCTGAGAGGTCCTGGACGCAAATCGGAAGCTACCGCTTGAGGCACAATACCTTGGCAAACCAGCCACACAGGAAGCTGCCCGTGGTCGGTGCCTATGTCTGCCAGCTTGACGCCTGAAGGTATTAGGTCTGCCACCATCCGAAGCCGTGGGGAGAGGGAAAACAGCCGCTTCATGAAACCGCCTCCTCCCTTTTACGCAATAGGTATAGAAAAGGAGCGGCAAAGCCGCTCCTTTTGCTTTGTTTACTGGGCGGCGGGCACCAGCTTGTTAATTTCCTCCAGTAGAGCGTCCACATCCACGCCGTGGACCATGCAGGCCTGCTCCACAGTCTCACCTCTGGAGGATGGACAGCCCAGGCAATGCATACCGATAGACATAAAAACAGGGGCGGTCTGAGGTGCAATGTCCAAAATGTCGCCAATAATGGTATCTTTCGTGATTTGAGCCATAAGAGATGTCCTCCTAAAATAAAACAAAGTTTTTGTACCCTTTTATTATAGCCGAATTCTTTCTGCTTTTCAACAGGAAAATGAAAACGGGCCATCCACACGGGATGGTCCGTTTTATGTACGGGGATGGGCCTTATTATAAATGTCCTTCAGCTCCTGGTTAATGACTTGGGTATATACCTGAGTGGAAGAAATGTCCGCATGGCCCAGCATTTTTTGAATAGAGGTCAAATCAGCGCCGTTTTCCAGCAAATGGGCAGCAAAGGAATGGCGCAAGGTGTGGGGCGTAATTTCTTTCTGAATTCCCGCCATATCCTGATAGTGTTTGATAATTTTCCAAAAGCCCTGACGTGACATCCGTGAGCCATTCATATTGACAAAAAGGGCACGCTCATCAGGCTGTTCAATGAGCTGGGGCCGAACGTGCTCAATATAGTCGTTCAAAGCCCGAACTGCCGTAGGGTAAAGAGGAATGATCCGTTCTTTTTTCCGGGTAACGCAGCGTAAGAAAGCCGCACTCAGGTTCAGATGCTCCAGATTCAGGTCAATAAGTTCGCTGACCCGGATGCCGGTAGCATACAGGAGCTCCAGCATGGCCTTGTCACGGCACCCTTTGGCATCCCTGGGATCGGGCTGTTCCAGAAAAAGCTCCACTTCCTTACTGGTAAGAATCTGAGGCAGCTTTCGTTCCACCTTTTCCAATACCAAGCCCTTAGCCGGGTTGAGTGAAACAAGTCCTTCTCCCATCATATAGGAATAGAAAGATTTCAGAGAGGCCAGAGACCGGGTGACCGTAGACACCGTCTTACCCAGGCTTAAAAGATATTTTGTGTAGCGGTCCACATCGGTTTGAGCGGCATTTTCGGGTAAGAGGCCCTCGCTGTCCAACCAGCGGAAATATTGACCGATATCCCTGAGATAGGAGCTTACCGTATTGTCTGAGGCTCCTTTTTCCGTTACCAGAAAATTCTGATAGCTTGTCAACTGGTCCATCCTCTCACCTTCTTTCCCTCGAAAATAATCTCTACCGCAACAAGGCCTCCGCTGCTCCTGTAATCAGAACAGGAACCAAATAACGTTCTATAAGGAGACTGACACACATCGTTGCGGCGCACACTCCGCAACGAAAAAAGTATTCACCATGAAACGGCAATTCCCGCCGCCCGGACCGCCCTGCCACAGCACAAGCCGCAGAAAAACTCTGGACCGCCGACAGCATAAAAGCGGGAACGGACAGAAAACCGGGAAGCCCCAGCAACAAAAATGCGACCGACAAACCGTTGCGACCATATGCTTGGGCAAAAGAGGCAATGGAAAAGGCCAAAAAGAACCCGCGCATAGAGCACAGTGCAGGAATTCCCAATATCCCTAGGGCAGAAAAGCCCAGCAAAAAAACGGCTAAAAGCCAACGAAAGGACCGCCAGAGTAACTCAGGTATGGCTGGGGTGTTCAATCCGCCTGCCTGAGCCGTGACCAGAAAGCGGTCCAGATAGGCCGCCATGGCCTCCGTCCCTATCTCCGTCGCGTGAAAAGCCAACAGACACCCCGCCAGCCCTCCGAGGGTAAAAAAGGCCGCCGTGACGACAAGAGCGGGGGTGCCCTCTGCCGTTGGCGACCACCAAAGTCCTGTAACTGTCCGAGCCATAGCGCTCACCTCCACAGCATTTCTATGCCATGAGGGACAAGTCCATGACTTCCGCTTAAGCTTTCTTTAAAAGCGCTTCTTTATTGTAAACCTCTTTTGCAAGTTACGCAATACCCTTTTGAAAAAAATTTTGTTATGTTACAGTTTTATGTAAATTCAATTATGTTAACTTTGTAAATCCGGCATTGCACTTCAGCTCCTAAAAAGCCTTGAAATCAAGGGGCAGATACAAGATGTGGTGGATTGTGGCAGTTACAGCCCAACATCTGGAATGGTGATTTTATGTCACCGTTGACAAATTCGAAGGAGACCCGTTGGGAAAAATTTTTATCAGCTCCGGTACTTTTTTGTACGCCCGCCTCTTTTTTTCTTTCCTCCTCCGCCCAAAATCCCAGCAGCGGAACCGCCGCATAGGTCGCCAAAAAGGAGGCCCACTCCCCCACTTTTTAGAGAAAAGTCTTCAAACAGCAGCAGTCCAAGTGAAAGTTGCAGAAGAAACAGTACTGTCCCCACAGCCAGCCCTACAAACAGCCCTCTAGCCGGACTGTTCCGAACGGCAAATATCCCTCCGGTAAAGCTGCCTATCACGCAGCTTACCACGGTGAGCTGGTAACGAAGCCCTCCCTCCAGAATTCCTCTGGAAACGCCAAAGGCAGCCAGAAGCAGAAGAATCAGTCCGGTTATAAATGCCACCGCCCCGCCAATCAAAACGGCCTTCCCATAGCGAAGCAGCACGGTTCCTTGGTTTTCTTCATTTTTTCTCATCGTCATAATATAAAATACCCTCCCCGCAAGGATTTTCATTTCATCCTATGCGGGGAGGGTATTTGGCATGTCTTTTTTTGTTGCTGTGGTAGCTCAGGTGTTCTCCGCAGCTTGGGTACCCTTGCTAGATACAGCCCACCTGGTCAGCTCAATGCGGACTCTGTCCGCACCGCTCTCAATAACAATGGTGTTCTCTTTCACGGCGCAAATAGTACCCACAATTCCGCCAATGCTGGTAATCACATCACCCACAGCCAGTTCAGAGCGCATCTTCTCAGCCTCTTTTTTGCGCTTGTTCTCTGGGCGGATCAGCATGAAGTAAAAAACAGCAATCATTACTACCAGCATCACAATTGTCATGACATTTTGATCCAATGTAAGTCCCTCCAGTTTTATTTTCTTAATAGTTTGTGCTAAATATGGAAAGCGTAACAAGTAGTATAGACTAAAAGAGAATCATTTGCAAGGCTTTCCGAAAATTAAATCTTCCTATCCAGCTTTTCGCTGTATTCGCTGCGGAACTGAGCAAAG
>CANDEE010000080.1 GCA_947383685.1 uncultured Pseudoflavonifractor sp. | reverse complement strand
GAGATCCTCGGTAGTGACTGGAGTTCAGACGTGTGCTCTTCCGATCTGTCCCTACCATGACAAAGGCGGCAAAGACCATGTACACCGGCCAGGGTAGCGGAATATAGGTCCTGGTAAAGGGGATATAGAGGTTGGGCCGCAAATATCCCTCGTACCGCAGCAGCACCGTCATCAGAATGGCGGCGGAAAGCTGGAGCAGGAACTTCCACCCGGCGGTGAGCCCCGTATTCTGATGATGGACCACCTTCATATAGTCGTCAATAAAGCCGATGGCCCCAAAAATCAGGGCAAAACCAAACACATAGAGGCCGCCGGAATAGCCGTTTTTCACATGTCCCGCCAACGCGAAACACACCGTAACTACGCCAATGGCAATGATGAACATCAGTCCCCCCATGGTGGGGGTACCCTGCTTGGACATATGCCAGGTGGGGCCGATCTCCTTGATGGACTGTCCGGCGTGAAGGGCCCGCAGAGCCGGTATCAGCAGCTTCCCCAACACGGCGGTGATGGCAAAGCTCACTGCCGTGATAATCAAAATAGCGAATATGGTATCGTTGACGCTTCCCATAATTTGGTCCTCCAGCTCTTTCGTCTTAAGGGTCTCCTGAATTTTGCACAGTCTGGTATTGTATCACAAGTTTTCCGCCTTGGCAACGATTTCCCTCTCGTCCAGAGGCCGCTTTTCCCCGTTTACTTCCTGATAGGTCTCGTGGCCCTTTCCCGCCAACAGGAGAGTATCCCCGTCTTTTAACAGGGATAACCCCAGACTGATGGCCCGGACCCGGTCCGGCTCTATGATTTTCACCTTGTCAAACTTCACCATACCCTGCAGGATGTCCCCGATAATGGCCTCCGGCGGCTCGCTCCGGGGATTATCGGAGGTAACCACGCACACGTCCGCCAAGTCGGCGGCCACTGACCCCATAATGGCCCGCTTGCTCCTGTCCCGGTCCCCGCCGCAGCCAAAAAGGCAGATCAGCCGTCCGGGGGTGAAATCCCGCAGGGTCATAAGGGCCTTTTCCAGCGCGTCGGGAGTGTGGGCGTAATCAATGATGACCGTCCCGGGGCCGTCATGGGGTACCACCTCCATCCGCCCCCTTACCCCGGGGGCATGGCCCAGGGAGGCGGCCGCCTTTTCCAGAGGAAGCCCCAGGGCCTTTGCGCAGCAGAGGGCGCACAGGGCGTTGTAGAGAGTAAAGCCGCCGGGAATACCCAGGCCTACATGGGCCGTCTCCTCCTGGGCCACCGCCTCAAATTCTACGCCCCACGGCTCCAGCCGCAGGTTTTCTGCCCGCAGGTCCGCCTCCTCCCGGTTCTCCGAGTAGGAGCGTTTCTCTCCCGTTATCCCATCCCAGTAATACCGTCCCGCCTCGTCGTCCAGATTCACTACGGCGGTGTCGCTCTGGGCAAAAAGCCGGCCCTTGGCCCGGCGGTATTCCTCCATGGTCCTGTGAAAATCCAGGTGGTCCTGGCTCAGGTTGGTAAAGGCGCCCACCGCAAAGCGTACCCCGTCCACCCGGTGCATACAAAGGGCGTGGGAGGACACCTCCATGACCGCATGGCTACACCCGGCCTCCACCATCCGCCGCAGCCAATATTGAAGGTCCCAGCTCTCCGGAGTGGTCCGCTGGGCGGGGAAAACCTCCTCACCCACACGAATTTCATTGGTGCCGATCAGCCCCACCGGGCTGCCCAGAGTCTCCTGGAGCATTCCCCAGAGAAGGGTCGTAGTGGTGGTCTTTCCGTTGGTCCCGGTGACCCCCACCACCGCCAGCTCCCGGGCGGGATGCCCAAACCAGTTGGCGGAAAGAGCCGCCAGAGCCGCTCTGCTGTCCGGGACCAGAAGGACGTCCTCCCCCTCCTCCGCCACCACGGCGGCGGCTCCCCGGGCGCGGGCCTCATCCACATACTGATGCCCGTCTGTCTTGTATCCCCGGAGAGCCACGAACAGCTCCCCCGGCTTTATGGTCCTGGTATCGTAGGAGATTCCCCCGATTTCCATGTCAAGGGCTGCGGGACCTGTATAGCCCGTGCCCTCCAGCAGCTTACCCAGAAGCATAGGAACACCTCACCCATCAGATTAGGCGGGGTCTTTCTCTCTACCTCCCATAACAGTCTTTAGTCTACCATGGTATTATCCGAGAACAGGCACACCACCACGGTGCCCCGCTCCACCTGAGTACCCACATTCAGCTCCTGTCCGGCTACAATGGCGTTGGAGGACATATAGCTGCTGGAACCGCTCACCTTCAGGTACAGCCCACTCCGGGCCAGAATTTCCTGGGCCTGAGCCGCGGTCTTGCCCCGCACATCGGGGACTGTCACCATATCGGTGGGCTTTTCCTCTCCCAGATACAGGATGATTTCGCTGCCGCTGGGAATTACCGCGCCGCCGCTGGGAATTTGGGCCGTCACCAGCTCTCCCTCGCCCACGGTGCGGACCGAGAAGCCCATGTTCTGGGCCGCCTCCCTGCCGATCTGGGCGGTCTGTCCCACCACCTTGGGTACGGTCACGTCGATTTTGGCCCGCTCCGCCTCGGTGTAGGTCTTTTCTATGCCCATGTGGTCCAAAATATCCTCCAGCAGCTCTCCCGCCATGACCGCCGCCATGTTGCCGCCGGAAATGTAGTAGTCATCCTTGGTAACGTTGCTTCCGTGATACGCCGGCTTGGGTGCGTCGTAGGCCAGCAGCACCACGATCTGGGGATCGTCGGCGGGAGCAAAGCCCAGGAAGGACACGATGGTTCGGTCCTCGCCCCGACGGCTCTCTACCGTTTCGGAGGAACCGGTCTTGCCGCCGATGCGGTAGCCGGGAATATAGGCCCGCTTGCCCGTACCGCCGTTGACGACGCCCTCCAGGATCGTCCGGCACCGTTGGGAGGTCTCCTCGCTGACCACTTGCCGCACCTCGGTAGGCTGGGTCTGCCGCAGGATGGCTCCGTCAGGCGCGGTAATGGACTGCATTACATAGGGCTGCATCAGATGGCCGCCGTTGATGACCGCCGAGGCCGCCGTAATGAGCTGGATAGGGGTAGCCTGAAACCCCTGCCCAAAGGAGGCGGTGGCCAGATAGGCGTTCTGCTGGGTACTGGGAGCGGTAAAAATGTTCCGCTTCCAGACGATACTGTTGCCCTCGCCCTGCATATCGATCCCCGTCTTTTCCAGGAATCCGAAGTCCTCCAGATAGGTATAGAATTTTTCTGCCCCCAGAGCCTGCCCAATCATCATAAAAGCGGGGTTACAGGAGTTTGCCACCGCCAGAGCCAGGTCCTGGCTTCCGTGGCCATCCTTTTTGGAGCAGCTAATGCTCTCATTTCCCACTTTGTAATAGCCAGGGCAGTAATAGGTGGAGTTTTCATTGATAACTCCCTCCTCCAGGGCCGCCGCCAGCACCATGGATTTGAAGGTGGAACCAGGCTCATAGGAGTCGTTCATGGCCTTATTTCTCCACTGGCGGTTCTGGGTATCTTTCAGGGCTTCTGTATAGGCGTCCTCCTTGGCGGCGGGGTCATTCTGCACCGTCTCCAGGTACTGGCTCAGCACCGGGTCTGTCACCGTCCAGGGGTCGTTCAGGTCATAGTTGGGAGAGTTGGCCCACGCCTTGATGGCCCCTGTCTTGGGGTCCATGGCGATGACAAAGCCGCCGTTTTGCACATCAAACATTTCAATGCCCTTTTCCAGAATACGCTGGCAGTAGTATTGAATGGTGG
Source organism: uncultured Pseudoflavonifractor sp. (assembly GCA_947383685.1). Lineage (GTDB taxonomy): Bacteria > Bacillota > Clostridia > Oscillospirales > Oscillospiraceae > Vermiculatibacterium. The sequence goes on along the minus strand of CANDEE010000080.1, from coordinate 2,209 downwards.
CGTCCACCGTCAGGTGGAGGGTATTGCCGTCCGAGGCGTCATAGTAATCCTGGAAGGAGTACTTCATCTCCTTGCCCGAGGCGTCCTTGGCGGTGACGACCCGTCCTGTCTCTCCCGCCAGCTCCTCCTCGTAAAGGGCCTCCATGCCGTAAGCCCCCCGGTTGTCGTTTTTCCAATTCACCCAGCCGATCAATTGGGACGCCAGAGAGCCGTAGGGGTAATACCGCTTGGCGGTAGGGATCAAAAGGATGCTGTTGGACAAATGCTTATCTTTGATAAGGTTCCGCACCTCGTCGGCCACCTCGTCCTCCACCCGGCTGGCGGCAATTTCGTAATAGGAATTTTTCTCCAGCTTTTTCAGCACTCCCTCCGGGTCCAGGCCCAGAATGGCGGATAAGGCGGAGGACACATCCTCCACCTCGGGCCGGGGGTAATAGCCGTTCTTTTCGGTAAGGACCTTCCCCTCGTCGTTGGTATATTTATCGTCCCAGCGCTCCTGGAGCGCCTCAAAGTCTTTGGGAGAGAGGATCACATCATAAACCGTGGCGGACATGGCCAGCACGTTGCCGCTGCAGTCCAAAATATCCCCCCGGTTGGCGGAAACAGGGTTATCCATCGTCTGCTGGTCGATGGCCTTCTGCTGGTACATGGCGTGGTCCCGAATCTGGATGGTATAGAGCTTATAGAAAAGGGGTAAAAAAGTGGCGATACCGAATATCACCATCAGAAAAACGGTTCGGCGGAAAATGGTCACGTTTGGCTTCCGCTCCGAGGGATTCTGTGCGGAGCCATACTGCTCCCCTCTGTTGGGATTTTCCACTGTTTTCCCCCCTTCATCACACAAGGGCGTAAGAAATATGGTTTCTTACGCCCTCTTTTCTTTGCTGACCGCCTGGGCGGCCTATTTTTTCTTTGGAGTTCTCAAAATCATATGCCGGCTAGGCTTAGAAATATGACAGTACACTGCCCACGATTTCCTCCAGGCTGCCCAGAAAGCCACCGGAGGCCTCGGTCGGATTATAAATCACCACACTGTCAGGCTCAGTCAAATCCACATAGACCATCTGGCCTGCCTGGGGACGGCTCATAGAGCCGTCCGAGGTCACCGCCTTTTCAATGGCGCCCAGGTCATAGGCCAGCTCATATCTGGCCCGGAGGGTGGCCTCCTCGCCCTGGAGCTGGGTCATCTGAGTCTTAAGGTCCACCACTTCGCCGGAGATTGTGGAAAGCTGGATATAGCTCATGAGGATCAGCACCGCCAGCACCGCCACCGCGCCAAACCCGGCTACGGCAAACAGGGATACCTTTCCCGCCGGACGCACCGCCACCTTGGGACGGGCGATCTCCTGATTCCGGGGACGGACCCGGGGAGCGGGGCGAAGGACTTCTTCCTCCTCTGGAATGCGGACGGCGGAGCCGTCGTACTGGTAATTCAGGGTCCGGTAGGGGTCATAGCTGGCCCGCTTTACGGTCTCCGTCATTTCTCCTCACTTCTCTTTCCTGTATGTAAAGTTTACTTTACATTTTCTCTCCGATCCGCAGCTTGGCGCTGCGGGAGCGGGGGTTTTCTTCCAGCTCTTTTTCCCCTGGGAGGATGGGCTTTTTGTTTACCAGCTTCAGGCTGGGCGTCTTTCCGCACACGCAAACCGGAAAATCCGGGGGGCAGGTGCAACCCCTGGCCAGGGCGGTATATCCCATCTTTACAATGCGGTCCTCCAGAGAATGGAAGGTGATGATACAGAGCCTTCCGCCCTTATTTAAAAGAGGTACCGCCTGCCCGATGACCCGCTCCGCCGCCGTCAACTCATCGTTGACGGCAATACGGATGGCCTGGAAGGTCCGCTTAGCGGGGTGCTGCTTTTCCCGCAGGGCTTGGGCCGGCATGGCGGAGCGGATCACGTCCACCAGCTCGAGGGTCGTTTCAATAGGTCTTTGTCCCCTGACCCGGACGATGGCTCCCGCGATGGCGGGGGCGTACCGTTCCTCTCCGTATTGGTAGAGGATGCGCCGCAGCTCCTCTTGGGGCCACTGGTTGACCACCGTCCGGGCCGTCAGGGGTTGACTTTGATCCATCCGCATATCCAGCGGGGCGTCGTGCATATAGGAGAAGCCCCGAGCGGGGTCGTCCAGTTGGGGAGAGGAAACGCCCAGGTCAAAGAGCATCCCGTCGGCGGGCGGTGCGCCCGCCTGGGCGAGAAGCATTTCCAAA
>CANDEE010000079.1 GCA_947383685.1 uncultured Pseudoflavonifractor sp. | reverse complement strand
GCAAGTAAGCCTGTAAGCCGGGTTCTGTCCTTTAAGACAGCCATCTATCTCGACGTACCGTCGCCGGTACGCTCAAGCCACCTCCTGAACACAGCTGGGCCGGCCTTGCGTGTTCCCACGGTGTTGCTCCGAATAGAGTTTACAGCGACGGACGCTTCCACGCCGTCGGGCGGGCTCTTACCTCCGCCTTTCCACCCTTACCGGTGTGTATTCCGTTTTTACGGACCGTTCACCGGCGGTATATCTCTGTTGCACTTTTCCTGGGGTCGCCCCCGGCGGGTGTTACCCGTTATTCTTGCCCTGTGGAGCCCGGACTTTCCTCACCTCTGGGCCTTTCGCCCCAGAAGCGCGGCTGTCCAGCTTGCTTGCGGCTTTTATTTTATCCCATTCAGGGAACAAAGTCAAACCTGTTTTCGTTGAAATTTTCTTTCAAATGCGGTATACTATTTTGGCAACTTTAGGTAAGGAGGGGTCCCGGGATGAAAACTGCTATTCAGGAATATCTGGACGCTCTCAAAGGAAAAAAGGCCGCTGTGCTGGGCATCGGCGTGTCCAATACGCCTCTGATTCATATGTTGCTCCGGGCAGGGGCAAAGGTTACCGCTTGCGACAAGCGGCAACGTGAGGATTTTGGTGGTAAGATTGAGGATATGGAAAGCTTGGGTGCCAAAATTCATTTGGGCGAGGACTATCTGGACTATCTGGCAGGCCAGGACGTGATTTTTCGTACCCCCGGTCTCCGGCCTGATCTGCCACAAATCTCCGCCGCCGTTGCCGGTGGAAGCCTGCTCACCTCTGAGATGGAGGCATTTTTTCAGGTCTGCCCTTGTCCCATCATTGCCGTCACAGGAAGTGATGGAAAAACCACTACAACCACCATTATTGCGGAACTATTAAAGGCGGAGGGGAAGACGGTCTATTTGGGGGGCAACATTGGCAAGCCTCTGCTTCCCGATGTTAGGATGATGGAGCCTACTGACTTTGCTGTGGTGGAACTTAGCTCCTTTCAGCTTATGACAATGAATCAAAGCCCTCATATTGCCGTGGTCACCAATCTTGCCCCTAATCACCTGGACGTTCATAAGTCCATGGGGGAGTATATCTCCGCCAAAGAGAACATTTTCCTCCATCAGAATGCCGAAGATCGGGTCATCCTCAATGCCGATAATGAGATTACCCGTTCCTTTGCAGATAGTGCGCCAGGGGCGGTATCCCTGTTTAGCCGTAAGGAGGAGCCGGAAGGAGCTGCTGTATTCCTCAGAGGGGATACCATCTGGGTCCATGATGGAAAAGAGGAGCGGGCTGTCCTTCTCAGAAAGGATATTTTGCTTCCTGGAGACCATAATGTTGAAAACTATATGGCAGCTATTGCCGCCGTCACCGGTATTGTGAGGGACGAGACCATTCGGGCCTTTGCTGCCAGATTTAGCGGGGTAGAGCACCGCATTGAGCTGGTGCGAACACTGAATGATGTGCGATATTACAATGATTCGATCGCCTCAAGTCCTACCCGAACCATGGCGGGGCTTAAGTGCTTTTCCGAAAAGGTCATTCTGATTGCCGGCGGTTATGACAAGCACATCCCATTTGATGACCTGGGTCCTGCTATTACAGACCATGTAAAGCGCCTTATCCTGACAGGAGATACTTCATCCAAAATCCGCGCTGCGGTAGAGGCGGCCCCCGATTATTCCGGGTGCGGCCTCATAATTGAGGAGTACCATGACTTCCGGGACGCTGTGGAAGCGGCTCACAAAACTGCACAGCCAGGAGATGTTGTGCTTCTGTCCCCGGCTTGCGCTTCCTTTGATAAGTTCAAAAACTTTATGGAGCGTGGGAATACCTTCAAACATATTGTACGAGAACTGAGAGAGTGAGGGTGTGAAGGAATGGAGCTTTACGATATATTAGAGCACCTTTGTGGCTTGCCGGGGCCCTCCGGATTTGAGGGAAACGTAGTCCAGGCTGCAAAAAAGCTATTGGAACCATTGATGGATGAAGTGTCCATTGATCGTCTTGGCAGTGTTATTGGCGTTCGACGTTGTGGGATGCCAAACGCCAAGCGCCTTTTGCTGGATGCACATCTGGATGAAATCGGTCTCATTGTCACCGGAATTGAAGAAGGTTTCCTGCGCTTTGCGTCTATCGGAGGGGTAGACCAACGGATGCTCCCCGCTAGGGAGCTGACCATTCTGACCAAGCCGGAGCCTCTTTTCGGCGTGGTGGCCTGTCTGCCGCCCCATGTCCAAACTACGACCGACCATGATAAGTCGGTGGGCATTGAGGATTTACGGGTAGATGTGGGAATGAACCAGGCCGAAGCAGAAAAGGCCATTCCTATCGGGACTCCTATGGTCTACCGGGAGGGCTGCTTCCATTTGAACGGTGACCAGGTCTGTGGCAAATCCCTGGACGACCGCTCCTGTTTTACCATCCTACTTCGGACAGCAGAGCTTTTGAAAAATGTCAACCTGGATGTAGACCTTTATATCATGGGCAGCGTCCGGGAGGAGGTTTCCGGCACCGGGGCCATCGTGGGAACCAACGCCGTTGCTCCTGATTGGTGTATTGCGGTGGATGTGACTCATGCCGCTACGCCGGACATTCCGAATCCCAAAGATCGAGCCTGTGAATTATACGGCGGGCCCGCCATCGGCGTTGGTCCCAATATGACTTGGAGTCTCACGGACCGCATGGTGGAAAAGGCAAAAATCAACTCTATCCCGTATCAGTTGGAGGTTATGGAGGGCCACACGGGGACCAACGGCTGGCATATGCAGACTTGTCTGGAGGGAATTCCGACCTCGGTGGTTTCCCTGCCCCTGAAATATATGCATAGCCCCATTGAGGTGGTTTCCCTGGAGGATATGGAGCATACGGCACAACTCCTAGCGGCCTTTGTCAAGGATTTGGGAAAGGAGAGGATCTGAATGCTGTTGGATACGGTAAAGGTCCTGTGTGCCCTCAGCGGTCCCTCCAGCTACGAGGGGCCTGTTAGGGACTACCTGAAAGTACGCGCAGAGGCCGCTGGAGCCATTTGCCGGGTAGACGGCATGGGGAATCTTATCTGTGAGAAAAAGGGAGTGAAGCCCGCCCCTGGCCGCTTGATGCTGGCGGCTCATATGGATGAGGTGGGGCTTATTGTCAAGCGTATTACAGACGAAGGCTATGTAAAATTTGCCTGTTTGGGCGGTATCGACCGTCGGGTGCTTATCGGCAAGCCGGTTTTTCTGGGAAAAGACCGGGTTCCCGGTGTGATTGGCCTGAAAGCCATCCACCTGACCTCTGCCGAGGAGAGGAAAAAGGTCCCCAAACTGGAGGAGCTCTATATTGACTTAGGAGTCAGGAGCAAAGAAGATGCCGAAAGGCTAACTCATATTGGGGATTTTGCTGTTTTCTCTGACTATATTGTGGAGTATGGCAATGGGATGCTAAAAGCCAAGGCTATTGATGACCGCATTGGCTGCGCTGTAATGATTGAACTGTTGGAAAAGGACCTTCCCATGGACGTGACCTTCGCTTTCACTGTCCAGGAGGAAGTGGGTACAAGAGGGGCTTTTGGGGCTGCTTTCTCAGTCTCGCCGGAAATTGCCCTGATTTTGGAGGGTACTACTGCTGCCGACAGTCCAACCACCGACATCCATCGGCGGGTATGCTATCCAGGCAAAGGTCCGGTGGTTCCTTATATGGACGGGGGTACGATTTATGACCGGGCACTCTTTGAGCTGCTCCGGGACCTGGCTGAGGAGGGGAAAATTCCCTGGCAGACCAAGGAATATGTTTCCGGAGGCACCGATGCAAAGGCCATCCAACGGACCAAGGCAGGGGTGCGGGTGGCAGCGGTTTCCGCTGCTGTGCGGTATCTTCACTCACCGTCCAGCGTGGCATCTGTCCGGGATTTTGAACACATTGAGGCACTATCGCTTCGCTTTATTGAAGCTATTGCCGCAGGGAGGGTTTGACCCATGATAGACACCTTTGATTTGATTGTTAAACTGACCGCTGCTTTTGGTCCTTCCGGGCAGGAAACGGAAATTTCCCGGGTCATATCTGATTTGGCCCGCCCCTATGCTGACGAGATCAGCTCCGACACCTTGGGGAACCTCATCGTTCACAGGAAGGGGAGCGGCCCAAAGCTGATGTTTGCGACTCACATGGACTCCATCGGTCTGGTAGTCACTTATTTTGAGGAGGACGGCACCCTTCGTTTTGGGAAACTGGGAGGGATATCCCCCAAGGAGATTATCAACGCTCCTATCCGCTTTTCCAATGGAGTTATGGGGGCCGTAAAGGTCCACGGCAAGGCCGATGAGGATAAGTTGTCGCTGGACGACCTTTATCTGGACATCGGTGCGGGGAGCAGGGGAGAGGCTCAGTCTATGGTTCGCCTGGGGGATACGGCGGTATATGCCACAGTCTCCATGAGAGCTGGGAACCGGATTATTTCCCCTTACTTGGATAACCGAGTGTCCTGTGCTGTTCTCTTGAAGGCCCTGGAAAGGCTGAAAAAGACCGAATATGACCTTTATGTGGTCTTTACTGTTCAGGAGGAATTGGGGCTGAGAGGCGCAAAAACCGCAGCCTATGGCATTGACCCGGATTTTGCCATAGCAGTGGATGTAACGGGAGCCTATGATTATCCGGGAGCGCCCAAGGCCGGCAGTGCGGTGCTTGGTGGTGGAGCTGCCATCAAGGTAATGGATTCCTCTGTGATTTGCCATTCCGCTATGGTGGAAAAGATGTCTGATTTGGCCAGACAGCAAAGCATCAAAGCCCAGCAGGATGTACTCACAAGAGGAGGTACCGATGCCGGAGCCATTCACCAGAGCCGCCTGGGCGTGGTCACTGGCGGCATTTCCATCCCATGCCGCCATTCCCATACGCCAACTTCCATAGCAGACCTGTCTGATGTGGAGTCCTGTATTAAACTGGTAACAGCATTTACTGAAAACAAGTAATACAAAGGAATGTAAGATAATATGCCTTTACAGATAAGTGAGAAAACCCGAGCCCTTGCTGAACAGGCGGAGCATGACCTAAAGAGACAGTTTACAAGCGTAGACACCATAGCGCAGGTCAACGCCGAGAAGGTTTTATCCGCATTTCAAACCTTTCGGGTTGCAGAAACCGATTTTGCAGGTACCACCGGCTATGGCTATGATGACACAGGCCGGGATAAGCTGGAAAAAATTTATGCCCATATTTTCCGTACTGAGGACGCCCTGGTTCGGCTTCAGATGGTCAATGGAACCCACGCCATTACTTGCGCCCTTTTTGGTGCCCTGAAGCCAGGAGAGAAATTACTTTACGTGGTGGGTGCCCCTTACGATACCATCCAAAGCGCCATAGGAATCACCGGAAATGCACCTGGTTCCTTAAAGTCATATGGAATCAGCTATGGCCAGGTTGAGTTGACGAAAGAAGAAAAGCCGGATATTCCAGCCATTATCCAGTCGGTTCAGGAACCTGCTGTTAAGGCCGTAGTGGTCCAACGCTCCCGTGGTTACGCTACTCGTGCCTCCTTATCGGTTGCGGAGATTGGTGCTATCTGCGATGCAATCCATCGTGTCCGCAACGATGTGTCTATTCTTGTAGACAACTGCTATGGCGAGTTTGTGGAAACCTTGGAGCCCACTGAGGTAGGGGCTGATTTGGTGATGGGCTCCCTAATCAAAAACCCTGGCGGTGGACTGGCTCCTATGGGCGGCTACTTGGCTGGCCGCCATGACCTGATTGAGGGTGCCGCTATGCGGCTCACTGTTCCCGGTATTGGAAAAGAGTGTGGAGCCTCTCTTGGCAACAGCCGCAGTCTCTATCAAGGAATTTTCCTTGCTCCTCATGTTACTGCTCAGGCAGTGAAAACCGCCCTTTTTGCTGCCCGGATGATGGAGCTGCTGGGGTATCAAACCGATCCGCTCTCTACTCAGACCCGCCACGACATCATTCAAATGATTCATTTCGGCTCTCCTGAACCCCTGAAGAAATTTTGTAAGGGCATTCAGATGGGAGCGCCGGTGGATTCCTACGTAACCCCTGAGCCTTGGGATATGCCCGGTTATGATGTACCGGTTATTATGGCGGCAGGGGCCTTTATTCAAGGGGCATCCATTGAGCTTTCCTGTGACGCTCCTATGCGGGAACCATACACCGCTTATCTTCAAGGCGGTTTGACCTACGAATCGGGGAAGCTTGGCATCCTGCTGGCAGTAGAAGCCATCCAGTCGTAGGACGGCCCCTGTTTCGCATAGTCTTTCCCTATGGGGGGTGAGATTGTGTTGAGAAGGCGTCTCCAAGGGATTTGGTTTCGGCAGCCCCAAAAGAGAAAGCGGGCAAGGGGTCAGATATGGCTTTCCTTGGCCCTGGGACTG
>CANDEE010000078.1 GCA_947383685.1 uncultured Pseudoflavonifractor sp. | reverse complement strand
CGCTCTGGGTGCCCTGCCGGCAGTTGGCCAGGTGGTTCTTCACCACGTCATGCATCACGCTGACGTTAGGCTCGATACCGAAAATGACGTCGGAAAGCTCCACAGTGCTCTTTTTCTTTCCGGACATATCATACACATTAGCCTTAGGCATTTCTTACTCTCTCCTTTCCTTAAGCGTTGCGGGCGGAAGCCTTCTGGGGATTCCGTCCGGAGGCCTTCTGCGGGTTCTTGCTCTCCGCGGCTCCAGCGCCCTTCTCCTTGACGTTGATGACGCTGTTGCGGATAAAGACCACGCCGCCCTTGGGGCCGGGAATGGCGCCCCGTACGGCGATGACGTTCAGCTCGGTGTCTACCTTGATGACGTCCAGGTTCAGTACGGTGACCTGGTCGGCGCCCATGTGTCCGGCGCCGTCACGGCCCTTGAAGATACGGCTGGGGTCGGTGCCCGAGCCCAGAGAGCCCTGGTGGCGGTGAACAGGGCCGCCGCCATGGGTGTTGCGCTTCACGGCGGCGCCGTGGCGTTTGACGACGCCCTGGAAGCCGTGGCCCTTGCTGATGCCGGTCACGTCCACCCGGTCGCCTTCAGCGAACACCTCGCAGGTAACGGTGTCGCCCACGTTCAGGCTGTCGGTATCCTTCAGCTTGAACTCCTTAAGCACCTTTTTCAGTACGCCCTCGCCAGCCTTCTTGAGGTGTCCCACCTCAGGCTTGGTGAGCTTGCGCTGGGGCACGTCCTGGAAACCCAACTGAACGGCGTTATAGCCGTCCTTCTCCTCGGTCTTTTTCTGCACGACGGTGCAGGGGCCCGCCTCAATGACGGTGACCGGGATGACGTGGCCCGCTTCGTCGAAGATCTGCGTCATGCCGACCTTCTTGCCGATGATGGCCTTTTCCATGTCTTTTTCCTCCTTATTAAAGGTTATTGGTTGATGATGTCACGCTTCACTCGGCCTGACCGCTCGGTCGCTTTCCCTCCGACTCAGGCTGGTCTCCGGGCCGCCCTGCGGCCCTGCGCTCGCCTTTGCTTCAGTCCAAGCTCCCTCGCAGGCCTCGTCTCCGCGCTTCTCACCAACATGACCCGCCTGCCTCCATAAGCGGCAGACTGCGGTACTAACAAAGCTATGGGCGTGAATTACAGCTTGATCTCGATATCCACGCCGGCGGGAAGCTCCAGGCTCATCAGGGCCTCTACCGTCTTGGCGGAGGGCTTAATGACGTCGATGAGCCGCTTATGGGTGCGGCGCTCGAACTGCTCCCGGGAATCCTTATACTTGTGGACCGCCCGAAGGATGGTGACGACCTCCTTCTTGGTGGGCAGGGGAATAGGGCCGGAGACGGTGGCGCCGGTGCGCTTGGCGGTCTCCACGATCTTCTCCGCGCTCTGGTCGATGAGCTGGTGATCGTAAGCCTTCAGGCGAATACGGATCATTTCTTTCTGAGCTGCCATGTGATTTTCCTCCTTAAAACAATACGAAGTGTTTTTTAGAACTGTCCACGCTTCGTACAGCGAGAGATTTTCCTGTCCACGTTTTCGTGCGTATCACTCCAGGACAGAAAGAAAACCGGCGCATCGCTGGCCGGTTTGCCCTCTGCATGGCGATATACGCCGTACACAGGATCTCTCAGCCGCCCGATTCAACGGACATACTCCGCAGAAGTTACCTCGTTTCCGAGCAATCTCCTGCATCATCGCATAGTACGCCCCTTAAGGCGCTTGACTATCATACTACAACAAAAGCCCCAAGTCAAGGAAAAATCATATATTTTTCAAGAAAATTTTCCATTCTTTTTCCGGTTCTATATGTGGTATCTGTACAAACAAATGAGGTGCATAATATAGGGACCGCTCAAAACCATTCTCTACCTTATACACTATATTTTTTTCTATATTCAGCCGCCTGCCGCCGGAACTGTCCGTTGTCCTCCCGCAGCTCCCGGAGGGACTCGTGGAGGTTCATATGGTTGTGGGCCATCTCAGTCACGCACCCGGCAATATTGGAGCAGTGGTCCGCCACCCGCTCCAAATCGGTAAGCATATCCGACCAGACAAACCCCACCTCCAAAGAGCACTCCCCCTTCTGCATCCGCCGGATGTGCCGGGAACGCAGCTCCTCCTTCAGACTATCCACTACCTCCTCCAGGGGCTCCACCCGGGCGGCGGTCTCCAGGTCATCGTTGAGAAACGCGTTCAGGGCCAGCTCCAAAATCTCCCGGATAGCCCCGGTGATGGGCTCCAGCTCCCTTCGGGCGGCCCCGCTGAACGTCAGCTCTTTCTCTTTCATGGCCTCCGCCGATTCCAACAGGTTTACCGCATGGTCCCCAATGCGTTCAAAGTCTCCTATCATTTTCAGCAGCTTGGCGGCCTGGGCGTTATCCTCCTGGCTGATGGGACTGGCACTGAGCTTTACCAGATAGGTCCCCAGAATGTCCTCCAGATAGTCGGTCCTCTCCTCCCTCTCTCGAATGGATTTCGCCAGGTCAGGGGTATAGCCCGTAAGGGCGGTCAGAGCATCCTCCAAAGCGGCCCCGGCGGTCTTTGCCATATCCGCCGCCACCTCCCGGCACCGCTCCAATGCCACCGGAGGCGCCGCCAACAGCCGCGGGTCCAGCTCCACCAGGCGCTCCGAGCCATCGCTCTCCGGCACCAGGCGGTTCACCATGGTTTCCAACGCCCCGGCCAGGGGCAGCATCAAAAGGGTACACAGCACATTGAATACCGAGTGGGCCGCGGCAATGCCCAGCCGGGAGGCAGGCCCTTCCAGAAAGTTGGGATGGAGGAACAGCCGAACGCAGCAGAAAACCGTCAGCCACACCGCCGTACCCACCACGTTGAACAGCAGGTGAACCATTGCGGCCCGCTTGGCGTTGCGGTTGGCCCCCACCGAGGACAGCATGGCGGTAGCGCAGGTCCCGATATTCTGGCCCATAATAATGGGAATAGCGGCTCCGTAGCTCACTTGTCCCGTTGCCGCTAGGGCCTGCAAAATACCTACGGAAGCGGAACTTGACTGGATCAGGGCGGTAAGGGCCGCCCCCGCCAGTACGCCCAGAACTGGATTTTGAAACGCTACAAACAACTGCCGGAAACCGGGTACTTCCCCCAGTCCCGACATGGCCCCCGACATGGTCTCCAACCCAAACATCAGTGTGGCAAAGCCCAGCAGGATTGTTCCTGTGTCCCGCTTTTTATCGCTCCTTCCCGACATATAGAGAATTACGCCCACGAGGGCCAGTACCGGAGTAAACGAGGAGGGTTTTAGCAGCCGCACCCACACATTTCCACTGCTGAGCCCTGCCAGGCTCAGCACCCAGGCGGTGACGGTAGTTCCCACATTGGCTCCCATAATGACATAGATAGCCTGCTTCAAGGTCATCAGTCCCGAGTTTACAAAACCGATGACCATGACGGTGGTCGCCGAGGAGCTCTGAATCACCGCCGTCACTCCCATCCCGGTAAGAAGCCCCACGGCGGGCCGGCTGGTAAGCCGCCCCAATACAGAGCGCAGACCGCTTCCCGCCCGGCGCTCTAAGGCCTGTCCCATAATATTCATACCAAACAGAAAAAGGCTGAGTCCTCCCAATGCGGTAAGTAGATCAAAAATATCCATTTTTTATCTCCCCTTCTAAGAATCCTTTTTCATTTTAATTATATCCAGATCGGCCAAGGTCAACCGTTGTCGTTCCTTGTGAAAAATAAAAGCGAGGCCCTGCCACGGCAAACCGTGGCAAAGTCTCGCTTTTATCCATAAATCCGGATCCCTATGGGTCCTTGGGGCGATAAGGCAGGCATAGTATCCCTCCCATGTGCGCTGTTCTTTTCTTCAAAAAGAGTATATCCTGCCGATTTGTCCCCTGTCCATTTCTTTTTTTTCCAAATTTTCCCGAGAAATGGCTCCCGGCCTTGGGACTTTTATGCTTTCTCCAGCGCCCCAATGGCTGCGGCCTTGGCTTTCTCCACATCTACGGTTTTCCCTGTGAAATGCTCCAAAGCCAATATCGCCTGGTGGAGAAGCATCCCCATGCCGTTCATGGCGGGGTGGCCCGTCTCCCTGGCCCGCTTTAAGAAAGAAGTTTCCGCCGGGGCATAGATGGCGTCGCACACCGCCGCACCCCGGGGCAGAGCGTCCATAAAGGAGAGATCGGAAAAATCCATCCCCGTTCCCGCCATGCCCAGGGAGGTGCAGTTCACCAAAATGTCGCTCTCCCCCGCCAGACGGCACAGCTCTTTTGTCTCAAACCCCGCCGGAAACAAACGGACGGGGTCCATTTTGCAAAGTTCTTCCGCCTTGCTTACCGTCCGGTTGGCAACCGTGACCCTTGCCCCGGCTCCCGCCAGGGCCGCCGCCACCGCCCTGGCCGCTCCCCCGGAGCCCAGCAGCAGCGCCCGCTTTCCCGCCGCATCCACCCCCAGGTCAGCCAAAGCCCGGAGAAAACCGCCGCCATCGGTGTTAAATCCGTAATATTTTCCATCTTTAATACAGACTGTATTCACCGCGCCACAGGTTTCCGCCAGTGGGTCCAGCTTGTCCATAAGGGGAACCAACGCCTCCTTATGGGGCATGGTGGCATTGAACCCGGCATAGCCGGAAAAGGCGGCGCATTCCAGCCATTCCTTCACACGGCCGCGGGGGACAGGTTGGCAAAGGTAGATATAGTCCAGACCCAGGGCGGCGATCATGGCGTTTTGAAGGACGGGGGATTTGGAATGGAGAACCGGGTCGCCTATCACGCACAGCTTTTTTGTGGTATTTGTCAGGTTTACCTGCATATGCTGTTTCTCCTTTTTTGATAGGTTGTACGATTCATTCTGGGGGACATCTTTTCCGCGTGGAAAAGACGCCCCCCAGACCCCCAGAAAAGACGCCAGAGGGGGGATTTCGATTTCCCCCCTCTGGACACCCCCTTGAAACGACCAAAGGGCAGGGGCTGCGGCCCCTACCCTTTGGAAACCCACCCGGGGCCGAACCCTTTGGGTGCTACAAAGTGCGGCCAAAGGGTCAATAGCCTACGTTAGAACGACCTGGGGAGAGGTCCAGAGGGAGGGGGCCCGCAGGCCCCCTCCCCTGGTCGTTGAGAGAGGGGGGCCGGGGGGAGAGAGAGTCGAAACTCTCTCCCCCCGGTGCTTTCTGGGGGTCTGGGGGCCTCTTTTGCACAAAAGAGGCCCCCAGTTTCCACAAACCTTTAGGAATCCGTCCTGCCTAAAAGATAGTCCAACGTTACATCAAAGAGGTCTGCAAGGGCAACCAGCTTTTCAAATTTGGGCTCACTTCTGCCCCCTTCATAGCCTTGATATGTCCGCAGCGCCACTCCGATTTGTTCCGCCACTTCCCGTTGCTTCCAGCGGTTTTTTATCCGACATTCTCTTAATCTTTCTGAAAAAACCATACTTTCACCTCTTGACTTATGCCTATTTTAGGCGTATAATTACGCCATAAATTGGCGAGGAGGATTCTATGGACGATATTTTAGAGTATTTGGAGGAAGCGACCCACCCGGAAGAGCTTGGGCCGGAATATCGGGTGCTGCTTCAAAAAATGGAACCGGCTCATGATGCCCTTTTGGCGGTCTCCTCCATAGAGCTTATGGATCAATGGTTTGACGCCAATGCCGAAATTTCGGTTTTTGAATGCCAGGAGGCCTTTTCCCGGGGCTTCCGCCTGGGCGCCCGGCTTATCCTTGCTCTTGCTGCGCCTTCTTCTCCAAGTACTCATCATAGGTCATAGGCATATCAATGAGCTTCCCATCCGGGGTAAAGTCAAAGATGCGGTTGGCCACCGTCTGCACAAGCTGGTGGTCGTGGCAGGAAAACAGCACATTGCACTTTACCGCCTCCAACCCGTTATTCACGGCGGCGATGGATTCCAGGTCCAGGTGGTTGGTGGGCTGGTCCAGCAGAAGCACGTTGGCCCCGGAGAGCATCATCCGGGAGAGCATACACCGAACCTTTTCCCCGCCGGAGAGCACCTTCACCGGCTTATACACATCGTCCCCGGAGAAGAGCATCCGCCCCAGAAAGCCCCGCAGATAGGCCTCGTGGGGATCGGGGGAGAACTGGCGCAGCCACTCCACCAGGTTATCGTTGCAGCCCTCAAAAAACTGGGTGTTATCCTTGGGGAAATAGGAGAAGGTGGCGGTCTGGCCCCACTTCACCGTGCCCTCGTCCGGCTCCCACTCCCCGGTCAAAATCTTGAACAGGGCGGTGTGGGCGTTTTCGTTGTCCCCCACAAAGGCGATCTTGTCACCGTGGCCCACGATGAAGCTCACCTTGTCCAGCACCTTTACCCCGTCCACGGTCTTGCTCACGTCGGTGACAAAGAGAATGTCCTTGCCCACCTCCCGGTCCGGGGAGAACTGGACCCAGGGATACCGCCGGGAGGAGGCGGGAATCTCCTCCAGCGTGATTTTTTCCAGCAGCTTCCGCCGGGCGGTGGCCTGCTTGGACTTGGACTTGTTGGCGGAGAAGCGGGA
>CANDEE010000077.1 GCA_947383685.1 uncultured Pseudoflavonifractor sp. | reverse complement strand
CAGGTGGGGACGTCGGGGAAGGCGGAGTTGCGCTCGTCGGCCATAACGCCCAGGCAGGTCAGGTCGCCGGACTCGATGAAGCTGCGGGCCTCGGCCAAAGAGACGGTGACACCCTGGATAAAGCCGCCGGCGGCATCCTTAACAGCGGCAGCGGCGCCTTCCTGATAGGTGACCATCTGAATGTCGATGCCAGTGGCGTTCATCAGGTAGCCACCGGCAATGTGCCACACGGAAGCAGCGGAGGAGCCGCCCATCTGGACCTCACCGGGATGAGCCTCGCAGTACTCAATGAAGCCCTTCAGGTCGGTAATGTTGTTGTCATTGGCCCACTTGGTGGCCACAGTGACAGTAGCAGCGTCGGTATTGACCCGGCAGAGGGGCTCATAGCTGTCCCAAGTCAGATCGCTGGTGCCCAAGGGCTGATATGTAGACAGTTCAAAGGTGATCATGCCCAGGGTATAGCCGTCGGCCTCAGCATCAGCAATGGCCTGATGACCGGTGATGCCGCCGCCGCCGGTAACGTTATCCACGGTCAAGGTCTGGCCCAGGTCACGGCCCATAGCATCGGTGAAAGCACGCAGGCAGGCATCGGTGCCGCCGCCGGCGCCCCAGGGGCAGATGACATTGATGCCCTTGGTGGGATATTCGCTGCTCTTGCCACCGCCGCAGGCGGTGAGGCTCATAGCCAGGCACAGAGTGGCTGCGACCACAGCAAAGACACGCTTCTTAGTGAACATTTTTTTCATTGTTTGGTTCCTCCTCCATAATTCTTTTACCATACCGTTGGCAAACTTTCATGGCTATCAACATTTTAGACAAAATGGGCGAAGTTGTCAATGTATTTTTTAGAGATATTTAAGCAAAAACTCCTTTAAAAGAGGGAGACTTAGGGCCTGTAAGAAAAGAAGAACCGGAGGATGTATAAGCCGCCCAAAAAATGGAGAAAATGGACATATCTCACATAGAAGGGTGTGTCCATTTTTGGTACATGAAAACAAATTTTTCTTCCGCCGTTGGGAAGCCGCCTTACTTTTTGGGGTAGCCTTTGCTTTGCTGGCGGGAACGTGGCTCACGGGGCAGCAGAAAGCCCTGGCGGGGCAGATGGTGCGGCTTCACGTGGTCGCCAACTCCGATTCGGAGGAGGATCAGGCGGTAAAACTGCTGGTTCGGGATGCGGTGTTGGCCCAAGCGGGACCTTGGCTGGAGGAGGCCGCTACTCAGACAGAGGCCATGGAGATATTATCAGGGCATCTGTCGGAACTGGCTCAAATCGGGGCCGAAACGGCGGGAGAAGGGGTGGAGGTTACCGCTTCCATAGAGGAAGACGCCTGGTTTCCCACAAAAGAGTATGAGGATTTTGCGCTTCCTGCCGGCAAGTATCCTGCCTTGCGTATTACGCTGGGAGAGGGAAAAGGGCATAATTGGTGGTGTGTGGTGTTTCCGCCCCTGTGCCTTGGCTCGGTATCAGAGACGGTAGCAGAGCGGGCGGGCAACTTTTCAGAGGATCAGGTTCGCCTTATCACGGGAGAGACCGAGGGATATGTGGTGAAATTCAAGGCCATGGAGCTTTGGGACCAGTTCAGCGGCTGGCTGGAAGGGGGGTGAAAGGATGGAAAAATACGTCTGCACAGTCTGTGGTTATATCTACGACCCGGCGGAGGGGGACCTTGGCAACCTTCCCCCCAACACTCCGTGGGAGCAGGTGCCTGAGGACTGGACCTGTCCGGTCTGTGGGGTTGGGAAAGAGCTGTTTGAGAAGCAATGAAAAACAGGCCGCTGCCATCGCACTGGCAGCGGCCTGTTTTATCATGTGAGAGTTTGAATCTCGATTTGCCTCAATAACTCGTAGAGGCCTTGCGTGTTTTTTAAGCGGAGCCGGTGGTTATTGCCGGCAAGTGCGCAATTGCGGGAATCCTCGCCTCCGATTTCCCACGTTTCTTGGAGAAAGGGGTCGCTTGAGAAGAAGGTGAGCCAATACACATGGTCTTCTGCGGTCATGGGAGCGGGGAACCACTCGTGCCCATCATACTCCAGGCAGGAAAGCCGCTCTACGATTTGCTTTTGAATATTTGGTTCCTGGATGTCGAAACTAGGAGCTAAGCTGCCGTATACTCCGACGGTAACCGTATAACTGCCGTATTTTAACCGGGATATGTCCTCCAACCGATTTTGAAATTCCGCCTTCCCGTTAAAATGGAGGAATGCGCAAATAAGAAGCAGAAGAAGGATTGCAATGCCGCTAAGGGAAACGGTCGGCTTTGGGACCTTTGACATTCAGAATACCCTCCTCACATTACTCCGGCTTCCAAAGGTCGGTGAGGCTCCACACCGTTTTTCCATCCCATCCGGTGCATGTGCGGGCGGTAAAGAGACAGTTCAATATGGCCTCCTCAGTGCATTCTGCCGCAGCGCGAAAGGCGGCGTCCAGCTTGTCCTCGTGGAAGGCGGTCACAGTCCGGATCGCCGCATCTTCTTTGCCGTTGAAGGGGTTGGCGGTGGAAAAGGCCAGGAACACCTCGCCGCTGCCCTGCCCGATGAAGGAGCCAAGCCGGGCCAGACCCACCGAGGCCCGTTTTGCGACCCGGCCCAACTGCCGGCTGTCCAGAGGCAAATCGGTAGCCAGAAGGACAATGCAGGAGCCAATGTCTGATTCCCGGGCAGCCTTGGCTAAATCAAGCTGGGGGCCGATATGTTTGCCGCAGATGATTAAATCCTTCATGCTGCCGTGATTGGCAAGGACCAGCGCTCCCATGGTGTAGGTGTTTTCACCTACCGTCACCTTTCGGGAGGCGGAGCCGATACCGCCTTTTAGTCCATGACAAACCATACCCTTTCCTGCTCCGACGTCGCCCTCGTCAAAGTCCAGTCCAGCGGCGGCGAAGGCGGCAAAGACTTCCTCTTTGCCGACTGCCCGGGTTTGAATGTGGTTGAGGCCCCCATCGTTACATTCACAGACAACGGGATTTACCGAGCGCAACTCGAAGCCCTCGGTTTCGCAGCGGTTTATCATATACTCCACCAAGGCGTCGTGGACCAGGCCCACGTTCAGTGTGTTGGTGAGAGCAATGGGGGTTTCCAGGGTACCCAACTCCTCCACCTGGACAAGCCCCAGACTCTTGCCAAAGCCGTTGAGGACAAAGGCGGCGGCAGGCAGTTTATGGGTAAAGGGGTTTTCAGGGCATGGAAGAACCACGGTTACTCCCGTTTTGTGCTCGCTGGTATCTATGGTACAGTGGCCCACCGTGATTCCCGGCACATCGGTGATTTTGTTGCGGGCTCCTGTGGGCAGTTCCCCAACGGTGACACGGTAATCTCTGGCACGAAGCTGAAGCATAAAAAACCCACCTTTCCATTTGTATTCATTTTACTCGCCAAAAGCTGTGCAGTCAAGGTCTGCCTGGATTGCAAAATTACCGGGGGTGTGATATACTTTTTCATATTTGAACAGAGGGGAGGCCGCCCTATGGCCTACCAAAAGAAAATGGAAGATCCGTCCTATGACGAGCTGCGCCGGGAGCTGGCGGCAGGAACGGTCGGGAATCTCTATGTGTTTCACGGGGAGGAGACCTATCTTCGGGACAAGAGCCTGGAGCAGATGAAGGGGCTTTTACTGACTGGGGGACTGGACGATTTCAACTATCATGTCCTTGCGGGAAAGGACTTTACCTTGTCACGCCTTCATGGACTGGTGGACGCTATGCCCATGATGAGCGAGAGGACCATGATTGTGGTCAATGACTGGGATATGGACAAGGGGGACAAAGAGGGGCTGCTGGCGCTGCTGGGCGATTTGCCCGACTATGTGTGCCTGATTTTCGTCTACGATGTTCTGGAGTACAAACCGGATAACCGGGCCAAGATGGCAAAGTTAGTAAAGGAAAAGGGGAAGGTAGTAAATTTTGCCCGGCAGGAGCAGAAAAAACTGGTAAAATGGGTGGACGCCCGATTTCAGGCCCTGGGCCACGAAATCAGCGGCTTGGACGCGGAATACCTCATTTTTCGCTGCGGAGACCTGATGACAGGGCTCATTTCAGAAATCGGCAAAATAGGAGCCTACGCCAAGCGGCGGCAGATCACACGGCAAGATATTGATGCAGTGTCTACTCCCCAGCTCGATGCGGTGATTTTTGACTTGACCAATGCCATTGCCGCCAAGAACTTTGATAAGGCATTTTTGGCGCTGGGGGACCTGCTCCACATGCAGGAGCCGCCTATCAAGCTGTTGGCGTCTCTTGCCAAGCAAGTGCGGCAGCTTTATACAGCCCGTTTGGCGGTGGAGGAGCAAAAGAGCATCAAATGGTTTATGGAGCTGTGGGGAATTCGCCGGGAGTTTCAGGCGGAAAAGCTGTTCCAGTCTGCCCGGCGGTTCACGATGGAGTGGTACCGCTGGGCCCTTCTGCGCTGTGAGGAGGCGGATTTACTGCTCAAATCCACCGGAACCGATGGCCAGGAGGTTCTGGTGAACCTTTTGCTGGAACTGGCCCAGCGGCAGGCAGCATGAGCGGAAAAGGACTGCCCAGAGTAAAGGAAGCTATCGTGGTGGAGGGCCGGTATGACAAGAATACCCTGTCCCAAGTGGTGGACGCTCTCATCTTGGAGACCTCTGGGTTTGGTATCTTCAAAAATGAGGAACGGCTGGCACTTCTCCGCCGTCTGGCTGCGGAGAGGGGGCTTTTGGTGCTCACCGATTCGGACGGGGCCGGCTTTATTATTCGGAATTATCTAAAAGGAGCGGTAGACCCCGCTCGGGTAAAGCACGCCTATATTCCCGACCGTTCCGGCAAGGAGAAGCGGAAGCGTACGCCGGGGAAGGAGGGCAAGCTGGGGGTGGAAGGGATGCCCCCGGAAGTTTTGGTAGAAGCACTTCGCCGGGGAGGGGCAACCTTTGAGAATGGGGGGGAGGCGGCCGCAGTGCCGAAACGGCCCGTTACCAAAACGGACCTCTATTTGGCGGGTCTTTCGGGGACGCCTGACGCGGAGGCAAACCGCAGGGTGCTTTTGAAGCGATTAGACCTTCCGGAGCGAATGACCGCCAACGCCTTGTTAGAGGTCTTGAACGTGCTGTATGGATATGATAGGCTGGCGGAGATGGGGATCCTGCCGTGAGCGGCAGACTAGGAAAAGGAGGGACTTGCTTTTTCCGCGGCTTTCCTGTATGATAATACCGAAACAGGCAGAGTAGGGAACGGTGTGTTTAGTGCCGGCGGGACGGGGAGTTGTCCGCCGGACGAAGTGAGGATATAGCCTCCGCAGTGCCGTTCCCGCATCCCGCTGCCGCATAGGAGCGGCATTATACCTCCTCTGTGCGGCATCCCGAAAGGGCTGCCCGACAGAAGGAGGAGTTTTTATGCCCGGAACGAGCCGGACTCTCTATAAGACGCCCTTTTCCACCGCATATTGGCGCACGGCGGCAGAGGATTTCAAAAGTCCCCGGAACTTGGCCTTTGCTGCCCTGATGATTGCCGCATGTACGGCCCTGGCTCGTGTGCCGTCTATTCGTATCAATTTTGCGGATGTATATGCCGCCAAGGTTACATGGGGATTTTTGGCGCGGAGCCTCTGTTCCGCGGTCTGCGGCCCGGTGACAGGAGTGGTATTTGGATTTGCGGAGGATACGATTTCCTATCTGGCTGACCCGGCTTACCCCTATTTCCCGGGATATGCCCTTACGACGATGCTAGGGAATCTAATTTACGCCCTGTTTCTATACCGTACCCGGTTTGGCCCGGCCCGGATATTTTTGGCGAAGGGATTTACCAATTTGCTGAATATATTTCTTGGAAGTCTGTGGAGCACGATCCTGTCCGGAACCGGGAAGGGATATTTCTACTATATGAGTTCCAGCGCAATGACAAATATCATGAAGCTGATTCCTCAAACGGTGATGCTTTGCTTCCTTTTTGCCGCTTTGACGCCTATCCTCTGCCGGATGGGATGGCTGCCATATGGTGCGGGATGGAGGTCAAAACAAAAAAAGAGGAGCCTGTGAGACATTCTCACAGGCTCCTTTTTATTATTTGATCCACTTGGGCATCTGATAAAGGTCTTCATATTCCGGATAAAGATTGATAAGGGCGTCGGAGATAAGTTGGTATTCCTCGACGTACCAGGGGCGCAACCGCTTGTAGATTCGTACGGTAACGCCGTTGGCAAGCTCAAAGGTGGGGGCAAGCTTGATGTAAGCCTTGCCGGGGCCAGTCCCTTCCAGAATATGGTCCACCAGAATGGTAAGGATTTGCTGGTTCTCGTCCCCCAGATGGGTCTGTGCCGGGTCGCCAACCACCACGTAGTCAGCAAAGGCGGTGTTCCAGTTAAAGGGGTCCCGCTTGTCCACGGTACCATGGTACTGGAGGAGGGTCTTTACCTCCGGTTCAGGCAGACCCAGAGAAGCCCGAAGGCTGGCAATAGTCTCATAATTTAAAGTAAAGGAGGAGGAGAGAATTACGGCTGTTTTTTCCTCCAGCTTGGAGAGACTGTCCAGATAGTCCGCCAGCCGTAACAGCTCGTCAATGTCGGAGCGCTGTGGGCCATAAAAATGAAAGGAAGGGAACAGGTCGGGAGTCTCAATATCTTTGATGGAAGCGGGCTGGATTTTGGGAAAGAAACAATAGACTGCCGTAGAGATGGCAAGAAATGCGCTCATATACTGGGGCGCCCGGGCCAGAGCGTTTACTGCAACAAAGGCAAGTGCGGGAAGGTACATGAGAAGATGCTGCTGCCCGTGGGATTGGACCTGTACGAAGGCAACAAAG
>CANDEE010000076.1 GCA_947383685.1 uncultured Pseudoflavonifractor sp. | reverse complement strand
ACATGGACCTGGTGGACGCCCAGCAGGCGAGAAGGGTGCTGGACCGGGTGGTGGGCTATCAAATTTCCCCCTTCCTGTGGAAGAAGATCAAGCGGGGCCTCTCCGCGGGCCGGGTGCAGTCTGTGGCCACCCGGCTGGTCTGCGAGCGGGAGGAGGAGATCAAGGCCTTCCAGGCGGAGGAATACTGGTCCCTGGACGCGGAGCTGGAGCGGGTGAAGCCCAATGTGGGCCAGTTTACCGCCCAGTTCTATGGCAAGGAAAAGAAGATGGACCTCCACAGCGAAGGAGAGGTCAACGCTGTGATGGAGGCAGTGAAGGCTGGAGCCTTTACCGTGGCCGGGGTCAAGAAGCAGGAAAAGACCCGGAACCCGGCGCCGCCCTTTACCACCTCGACCCTCCAGCAGGAGGCCAGCCGCAAGCTGAATATGCAGCCCCGGCGCACCATGTCCATTGCCCAGCAGCTCTATGAGGGCGTGGACATTACCGGGGAGGGCACGGTGGGCCTTATTACCTATATGAGAACCGACTCCCTGCGCCTTTCTGACGAGGCCACCGCCGCGGCCAAGACCTTTATCCTGGGCCGCTATGGCAAGGACTACTACCCCGGCGCGCCCCGGGTCTATAAGACCAAGTCGGGGGCCCAGGACGCCCACGAGGCCATCCGGCCCTCCAACGTGGAGCTGACCCCGGAGGCGGTGAAGAAGGACCTGACTGCCGAGCAGTACCGGCTTTATAAGCTGATTTGGAGCCGGTTCCTGGCCTGTCAGATGTCCTCCGCCACCTATGACAGCGTGACCATCGAGGCCCAGTCCAACGACTACCGCTTCCGGGCCACCCACACGGCATTGAAATTTTCCGGCTATACGGCGGTCTATGTGGAGGGGAAGGACGAGGAGGACGAGGAGTTCCAGTCCCCCCTGCCCGATTTGAAGGAGGGGGAGGCCCTCACCCTGCAGGGGTTGACCCCCAAGCAGCACTTTACCCAGCCCCCCGCCCGGTATACTGAGGCCAGCCTTATCAAGGCGTTGGAGGAGAAGGGCATTGGGCGGCCCTCCACCTACGCTCCCACCATCTCCACCATTGAGAGCCGGGAGTATGTGGTGAAGGAGGGCAAATACCTCCGCACCACCCCCCTGGGGGAAACGGTGAACATGGTGATGAAGGAGAAGTTTCCCGACATTGTGGACTACGCCTTTACCGCCCAGATGGAGGAGAGCCTGGACCAAGTGGAGCGGGGCAAGGAGAAGTGGAAGGATGTGCTCCACGGCTTCTACGGCGGTTTTTCCGAGGAACTGCAAAAGGCGGAGGCCGACGTGGGAGAGCGCATCCGTGTGCCCGACGAGGTCTCGGAGGAGATTTGCCCCCTTTGCGGGCGGAACCTGGTATTTAAGTCGGGCCGGTTTGGCCGGTTCCTGGCCTGCCCCGGCTGGCCCGAGTGCGGGCACACCCAGCCCATTGTGGAGCAGATGCCCGGCAAGTGCCCCAAGTGCGGCGGACGGCTCCTCAAGCGCTCGGGCACCAGCAAGAAAAACGGCAAGCCCTACACCTATTACGCCTGTGAGTTTGTTACCCGCCGGGAGGACGCGCCCCGCCAGTGCGATTTTATGACCTTTGACGTACCTGTGGCGGACAACTGCCCCCAGTGCGGGCAGACCATGTTCAAGCTCTCCGGCAAGGGGGCCAGAAAGCCCTTCTGCATCAACGATAAGTGCCCCAACTTTCTCCCCGAGGATAAGCGGGGGTACTACAAGAAGAAGGACGAGGGCGGGGAGGCCAAGAAGGCGACCGCCAAGAAGGCCGCCGCCAAAAAGCCCTCTGCGAAGAAGACCGCCACAAAGAAGTGAGGGCTGCTTTTGCCGGAAAATTGTCCCAAAAGAGAGAAAGAGACAGTTTTTTAGGAGGAAGAAGACGGTGGAGCAAGAGAGAAAACTGCAAACCAACCTGGATACGAACTTTTTGAAGCTGATCGCCATCACCGCCATGCTGCTGGACCATGTGGGAAGCGTGTTCTTTCCCCAGTACCCGGTCTTTCGCTGGATTGGACGGATCGCCTTTCCCCTGTTCTGCTACTGTATGACAGTGGGGCTGCTGTATACGCACGACATCAAGAGGTATCTTACCCGGCTGGGGATATTTTCCATTGTGTCCCAGCCCTTCTGGATTCTGGCCTTCAACCCGGACGACGTCTGGGGCAACCTGACCAACTGGAATATCTTCTTCACCCTGTTTCTCAGCCTGCTGAGCCTGTGGGCCTTTCAGGAGAAGAAGTGGTGGCTCTTTGCCCTGGGGGCGGTGGCTCTGGCCTTGGGAGGCTTTGACTATAACTACAACGGCCTTGTGCTTATGCTCATTTTCCTGCTGTGCAGGAACAAACCCGGCCTGGGAGCCCTGCTCTATTTCCTGAGCTGGATCGGCGCTCTGTGGGGCGGCGATCTGGCGGATCCCCGGTGTCCGGTCATCGCAGGCCATGCCATCAACTGGACCATCTTTGGCCTGGGCGCCATGCCGTTCATTTTTCTGAACACCCACACCAACCTGCGGGTGCCCAAGTGGTTTTTCTACTGGTTCTATCCCGCCCATCTGGCGGTCATTGCACTGGTTCGTTTTCTTTTGAAGGTTTGAACAATACCCCTGGGGAGGTAAGCTATGGAAACGGTCATCGTCATCGGCGCGGGCCTGGCCGGGTGCGAGTGTGCCTGGCAGCTTGCCCAGAGGGGCGTCCCCGTCATTTTGCGGGAGATGAAGCCCCAGAAGGCCACCCCCGCTCACCACAGCCCGAATTTTGGGGAGCTGGTCTGCTCCAACTCCCTGCGCTCCGACCAGCTCGAGAATGCGGTGGGGCTTCTCAAGGAGGAGCTGCGCCGGCTTCATAGCCTCATCCTCTCCTGCGCCGACGCCCACCGGGTGGAGGCGGGAGGCGCTTTGGCGGTAGACCGGGAGGCCTTTTCCGCCGCCGTCACCGAAAAAATCAGGAGCCATCCCCTTATCACCGTTGTGGAGGGGGAGGTCACCGAAATCCCCGGCGGGGAAGTGGTCATCGCCGCAGGGCCGTTGGCCTCCGACGGCCTCACCGCCGCCATTGCCAAAATGTTTCCGAACAGCGGCACCCTGAACTTTTTTGACGCCGCCGCCCCCCTGGTCAGCTTTGAGAGCGTGGACATGGATCATGCCTGGTTCGCCTCCCGGTATGACAAGGGATCGGCAGATTATGTAAACTGTACCCTCTCCCGGGAGGAATATCTTGCCTTCTGGCAGGCCCTCCGTACGGCGGAGGAGGCGGAGGTCCACGGCTTTGAGGACAAGCAGGTCTTTGAGGGCTGTATGCCCGTAGAGGTCATGGCGAGAAGGGGGGAGGATACCCTCCGTTACGGCCCTCTGAAGCCCAAGGGGCTCCGGGACCCCAGGACGGGGAAGGAGCCTTACGCCGTGGTCCAGCTCCGCAAGGACAACGCCCAGGGGAGCGTTTACAATCTGGTGGGCTTTCAGACCCATCTGAAATGGCCCGAGCAGAAGCGGGTATTTTCCATGATCCCCGCTCTCCGTCAAGCGGAATTTCTGCGGTATGGGGTCATGCACCGGAATACCTACTTAAAGTCTCCCGGCTTTTTAGACCGCTATTACCGGGTGAAGGAGTGCCCCCGCATTTCCTTTGCCGGACAGATCACCGGGGTGGAGGGCTATGTGGAGTCCGCCGCCAGCGGGTGCCTGGTGGGCATTGAGCTTGGCAGAAGGCTTTTGGGACAGGCTCCGGCGGATTTTCCCGCCGAGACGGCCATCGGGGCCCTGGCCCTCTATGTCTCCAACGAGAGCGTCACCGATTTCCAGCCCATGAATATCAACTTTGGCATCATGCCCCCCTGGCCGGAGCGGGTGCGGGGCGGAAAGCGGGAGAAGAATACCCTCATCGCAAACCGGGCCTTAGCCGCACTGCCCCAGCTTTGAGGCGGCGAAGCCCACCTGAAGGCCGTACAGGAAGCTGTTCAGCAGGGTTTCATACTCAATTTCTGTCTGTGCGTCACAGATTTTTCCCCGTAGCTCCTCGGGAATTTCCTCAAAGAGCTTACTTTCCAGGGATTTCAAATTTTTATACTCCGGGTCTTTGTCTTGGAGATTTTCAGCGTCCTGGAAGAACAGATAGGAGAGCTCGTAAAGAATGTCCATAATTATCACCTCACTTTTAGCGATACATAGTATATCGCTAAAAGTGACAAATGTCAATAGGGGGAAATGAAAAAATGCAAGTTTTTGGAGAGCGGCTTCAAGAAATTCGGACAGCGAATGGAGAAAGTCGAAAGGATTTGGGGAAAGCCATTGGGGTTAAATTAAGCCAAATTACGGAAATGGAAAATGGGAAAAAAGGAACGACCTTGGAGCGACTGGTTCTTCTTTGCCGTCACTATCATGTTTCCGCCGACTACTTACTGGGACTGACCGACAGGAGGGAAGGGCCTTGAAGATCATCGTAGACGCCATGGGAGGGGACAACGCCCCACGCTCCAACGTGGAAGGGGCCCTGGAGGCCGTCCGGGAGTTGGGGCTGGAGGTGGCCCTGGTGGGCCGGGGAGACGAGATTTTGGCCGTCCTCCGGGACATGGGGATGGAGGAGCCGCCTCCCGGCCTGGAGATCGTCCACACCTCCGAGGTGGTGACCATGGAGGACAACGCCGCCAGGGTGTTCCGGGAGAAGAAGGACTCCTCCCTCGTTGTGGGTTTGAACCTGGTGAAGGAGGGGAAGGGGGACGCCTTTGTGTCCGCCGGCTCCACCGGGGCGCTGCTGTCCAGCGCCACCTTCATCACCGGGCGCATCCAGAAGATTCGCCGGGCGGCCCTGGCCCCTGTCATCCCCACGGCGGGCGGCGGCTCCATTCTCATCGACTGCGGCGCCACCGCTGCCGGAACGCCGGAATTTCTTCTCCAGTACGCCTTTATGGGCTCCTACTATGCCGAGCATATCCTGGGCCGCCCGGAGCCCCGGGTGGGCCTTCTGAACATCGGCACGGAGGAGGGCAAGGGCACCGAGCTTCAGACGGAGACTTACGCCCTGCTGAAAAAAGCGGACGGGGAGGGCCGCCTCCACTTTGTGGGCAACGTGGAGGCCCGGGAGGCGGTGCTGGGCGCGGTGGACGTGATCGTGGCCGACGGCTATACGGGCAACATCTTCCTCAAGACTCTGGAGGGGACGGCCCTTTACCTTTCTCAGCAGATGAAGGGGATGTTCAAAAAGAACCCCGTTACCAAATTTGCCGCCCTGCTGGTCTCCGGCGGCATCCGGGACTTTAAGAAGCTGATGGATTCCCGGGAGGTGGGGGGCACCCCCCTCATCGGCATTGCCAGGCCCGTCATCAAGGCCCACGGCTCCTCCGACAGCTACGCCATCAAGAACGCCATTGCCCAGGCGGCGAAGTTCGCCTCCTCAGGCATCATTGAGAGCATCACCGCCAATGTGGAATATATGCGCCTGCCCGCGGGGAAGATGGAGAAGGAGAAAATTTAAAATTTCCCCTTGACAGGCCGGAAGATATTGCCTATTATCATAATGAATTTGCCCTCCCCGGAGGGGAAGGCGCAGACCCTGGAAGATAGGAGCGGTTTTTATGATTTATGAACGGTTGGTAAAGCTGCTTTCCGAGCAGTTCGGACTGGAAGCGGAGGACATTACCGAGGACACCGGCTTTGAGGAGCTGGGCGCCGATTCCGTGGACCTGGTGGAGCTTTCCATGAATCTGGAGGAGGAGTTCGGCATCGGGGAGATGGGGGAGGAGGACATTGCCTCCATCCATAACGTGGGCGATCTGGTGAGCTATCTCCAGAAGAAACTGGGCGAGTGATGGAGAGCCTGGAAGCCAAGCTGGGCTACACCTTTCATGACCGGAGACTGTTGGAGAACGCCCTGACCCATTCCTCCTACGCCAACGAGAACCACTCCCCCAACGGCAGCAACGAGCGGCTGGAGTTTTTGGGGGATTCCGTTCTGGGCATGGTGACGGCGGAGTTCCTCTACCGGACTCATCCCGACCTTCCGGAAGGGGATTTGACCCGGACACGGGCGGCTCTGGTGCGGGAGGAGAGCCTGGTGGAGGTGGCGGACCGGCTGGAGCTGGGAGCCTACCTGAAGCTGGGCAAGGGCGAGGACCAGGGGGGCGGCCGGGAGCGGCCCTCCATCCGGGCCGACGCGGTGGAGGCGGTGCTGGCCGCCGTCTTTCTGGACGGAGGGCTGGCCGAGGCCGCCAAGATCATCCGGCGGTTCATTCTGGACAAAGAGGCGGAAAAGGCCGCCAGCCGGGATTACAAGACCGCCCTCCAGGAGCTGGTGCAGCGGGAGAGCGGGCAGGTATTGACCTACCGCCTTACCGGGGAAACAGGGCCCGACCACGCCAAGGTGTTCGCTGTGGCGGTGGAGTTCAACGGCGAGACCGTGGGCGAAGGGCAGGGCCACAGCAAGAAGGAAGCCGAGCAGATGGCGGCGAAAGCGGCCATCGAACGCTTGCAATAGAAAAAAGACGCTGGGAACACGCTGGATTCCCGGCGTTTTTCTTTGAAGGGGTGGAGACTGTGTTTGAACAGTGGAAGGAACAGGAATTTTCCGCCATCAAGGAGCAGTATGGGAAGGTGCGGCTATTTACCTGTGCCATTGCGGCGTATATGGTCCTGAGCGCCCTGGGATCAGTGGTGATGCTGCTGGACGGGGGCGGGGCGGTACAGGTCCTTGCCCTGGTGTTTCAGCTGGCCATCGCCGCCTTTGTCTGGACCCTGGGGAACTATAAAAAGCGGTTTGTGAAGCCTCTAGATCGGAAGAGCGTCGTGTAGGGAAAGAGTGTAGTTCAGGGTGTTG
>CANDEE010000075.1 GCA_947383685.1 uncultured Pseudoflavonifractor sp. | reverse complement strand
CAGCAGCAGCGGGTGGCCATCGCCCGGGCCCTTGCCACCGACCCGGAGATCATCTATTTTGACGAGCCCACCTCTGCCCTTGACCCGGAGCTGATCGGAGAAGTCCTCGCCGTCATGCGGAAGCTGGCGGAGGAGGGAATGACCATGCTGGTGGTGACCCATGAAATGAATTTTGCCCAGAACGTATCCACAAAGGTTATTTTTATGGACGATGGGGCGGTGCTGGAAAGCGGCCCCTCCAAGGAATTTTTTACCCGCCCCAAGGAGAAGAGAACCCGGGCTTTCCTGCGGACCCTCCACGGGGAGAAAGAATGATACAAGGAGGAAAAACCACATGAAAAAGAGGATCAAAGCGGCCCTGGCCGGGGTTCTTCTGCTGGCCCTTCTTTCTGCCTGCGGCGGCGCCCAGGCCCCTGAGGCGGCCGACCAGGACAATGACCTGCTGGCTGCGATCCAGGCCAAGGGGGAGATCGTGGTAGCCATGGAGGGCACCTGGGCTCCCTGGACCTACCACGATGAAAGCGGCGCTCTGGTGGGCTACGATACCGAGGTGGCCCAGGCCATCGCGGAGAAGCTGGGAGTCACCGCCACCTTCGTGGAAGGGGAGTGGGACGGCCTGCTGGCGGGCCTGGACGCGGGCCGCTATGACATCATGGTCAACGGGGTGGACGTTACCCCCGACCGGGCGGAAAAGTATGATTTTTCCGATCCCTACGCCTATAACCGAATGGCGGTCATTGTGAAGGGGGACAATGAAACCATTACCACCATGGAGGATCTCGAGGGGAAAAAGACCGCCAATACCATTTCCTCCACCTACGCTGAGACAGCCCGCTCCTATGGGGCGGAGGTGACGGGAGTGGATGACCTGGCGGCAACCTTTGAGCTGCTTTACTCAGGCCGCATTGACGCCACCCTCAACGCTGAGGTGACCTACTACGACTATATGGCCCAGCATCCCGAGGCCGACCTGAAGATCGCCTGCCTGGCTGCCGAGGCCGACAGCGTAGCCATTCCTCTGCGGAAGGGGGAGGAGACCGCCGCCCTCCGGGAGGCGGTGAACAAGGCGCTGGGGGAGCTGGCGGAGGACGGCGTTCTTTCAGAGCTGTCCGTCCAGTATTTTGGCGCCGACATTTCCAAAGCGGAATAGGAAACCACACAAAACCCCCGGTTCCAAAAGGAACCGGGGGTTTTGAAATACCGGACAAAATAGACGCTGCAAAGCTGACGGGTATCACAGAGAGGTCAAATCGTTCGGTCCCAGGCGGTAACTTTTGTAATAACGCCTCTCAGTCTGTCTCCATCGATCATGAACTCCAGGGCCTCATCGGCGGTGTCATACCACTTTTCGGTGTCTTCCTGATCCTCTACCTCAAGCTGTACGATCAAGCTCTGAAGCAAAGATTCGGGAGCTTTTCTGATTTTTGAAAACGCGCCAAACAATTTGCCTTTCCATTCAAACCCCACTTCACCACTATTGGTTAAACGCCATATGAAGTCGCTTTCCGGTAGTCCTTCAGAAAAAATTCCTTCTGATCCGCATGGCGACCGTGCTTGATCACCATGTAGGTCGATACAGCCACGGTGTTTCCCTTTGGGATTTCTGGAATATTCCGGGTTTCAGAGCATCAACTGGCTTGTCTGACACTGATAATTTTCTTCTGTCATTTTTATGCCCCCTTATAGGTTTGGAAAATGCTTTTCCATTTGTAGACTACTGGGGCCAGGGGGTACAAAATGGTACAATCAACGCAATAATATGGAACCATTCAAAAAAGACAAACGGCAAGCCTCTTGTTAAGGCTTGCCGTTTGTTGGAGCTGATGGTGGGAATCGAACCCACAACCTTCTCATTACGAGTGAGATGCTCTACCATTGAGCCACATCAGCAAAAGGGGCGCTTCTAAATAAAAAGTTTATCATATTTTCTTCCCTCCGTCAATCCCAAAAATACTTGCGCCGGGAGGGAAAGTAGGATAAGATAGAAGCATCTACATACGGATGGGATGGATGCGATTTGCGGACCAGCGGTGTATTGATGCACCTGACCAGCCTCCCCGGCCCCTACGGTGTGGGGACTATGGGCAAGGCGGCGCGGGAATTTGCGGATTTTCTCGCCCAGGGCGGTCAGACATACTGGCAGATATTGCCTATTGGCCCCACCAGCTACGGAGATTCTCCCTACCAGTGCTTTTCCACATTTGCCGGGAATCCCTACCTCATCGACCTGGATATACTGGCGGAGGAGGGACTTTTGGAGAAAAGGGAGTACGCCTTCCTGGACTGGGGAAGCGATCCGGTGAGAGTGGACTACGGCCTTCTTCATGAAAACCGGTTCCCTGTGCTCCGCAAGGCGGTGGCGCGGCTGCTGGAGGCACCTCCGGCGGACTACACCGTCTTTCTGGCAGAGAACGGGACCTGGCTCCGGGACTATGCCCTCTTTATGGCCTTGAAGGATGCCAACGGCGGCAAGCCCTGGTGGGAGTGGGCCGAACCCCTCCGCTGCCGGGAGCAGACTGCCCTGGCCCGGGCCAGGAAGGACCAGAGTGCGGGAGTGGCCTTCCACCAGGGGCTTCAATACCTGTTCTTCCGCCAGTGGCGGGCGCTGAAGGCGTATGCCAACGGCAAGGGAGTCCACTTTATCGGGGACTTGCCCATCTATGTGGCGTTGGACTCTGCCGACGTGTGGTCTAAGCCCCACCTGTTCCAACTGGACGGGGAGCTGCGGCCTGTGGAGGTGGCTGGATGTCCTCCCGACGCATTTACTGCCGATGGACAGCTTTGGGGCAACCCCCTCTTTGACTGGGACGCCATGGAACGGGACGGCTACGGCTGGTGGATCGAGCGCATCCGCCGTCAGAGGGGGTTCTATGACCTGCTCCGCATCGACCATTTCCGGGGTTTTGAAAGCTACTACGCCATCCCATTCGGAGATGAGAATGCCCGCCGGGGCGTGTGGAAGCCGGGCCCCGGCATGAAGCTGTTCCGGGCGGTGGAGCACGCTTTGGGCCGTCAGGCCATTATTGCGGAGGACCTGGGCTTCCTTACAGACGGAGTACGGCAGCTTTTGCGGGACTCCGGCTTCCCCGGTATGAAGGTGCTGGAGTTTGCCTTTGACAGCCGGGGAGAGGAGAGCGACTACCTGCCCCACAATTACGACAAACACTGCGTGGCCTATGTGGGCACCCACGACAATGATACCGCCCTGGGCTGGCTGGAGACGGTAGACCCTGCCGACCGGGCCATGGCGGTGGACTACCTGAAGCTGACTGAGGAGGAGGGCCTGAACTGGGGCCTGATGCGGGGGGTGTGGGCATCCCCGGCGGAGCTGGCGGTAGTTCAAATCCAAGACATTTTGGGCTTGGGCAGCGAGGCCCGGATGAACGAACCCTCCACCCTGGGCCTCAACTGGCAGTGGCGGGCCCTGCCGGGGGCTTTTACCTCAGAGATAGCGAAACGTGTGCGGCATGAGGTGGTGTTATATCGCCGCTGCCGGAGGGAAGACTGATGCAAACGCCGCTCTCTTTGGAGAGCGGCGTGATTCTTTGCTGTTGATGAGATATTTGACAAAAAACGTCCTCACCAAGCTGGTGAGGACGTTTTATTTTACGCCATCCCTGCGGGATAGCCGCCGCAGCCGCCGCCCATGCAGCCGCCGGGAGTGATGGTAGCTGAATCCACGCTCTGCACGGCCGCCATGCCCCGCATCCCGCTGGTGGGGAACAGGGGATGGTTGGCCTGCCAGGGCCGGTGGCCGGGGAGAAAGAAGGTGACAAACTTCACCGAGAAAATATCACAGGTCACAAAGGTCTGGCTGACCTCCTCATAAAGGGTCACCACGCTGGTGCCTACGGCATAGAGGACCCCGGACTTTTGCTCCATGGTCTGGGTGCCCACCAGAAACTCAATGATGACGTATTCGCCAATGTTGTCAGCCAGAAATTGCTGCATGGAGCCTGCCATTGCGGGAGTGTTAAAATCTTGCTCGGGCGGGGTGTTGATGCCGGAATTGCTCTGGACCGCCGTACCTGCCATATCGGCGGCGCTATACGTGACAGCCTGGGCAGCGTTAGGGTAAAGTTTCATGGTCACAGCCTCCTAAAAGCTCATAGTGTTAAGTATCCGCATAAGCGTCGGTGGGATTGTAGAAGCAGTGGTCTCCGATACGGATGACAAAGACCCCCACCTTGGTGGGAAAGTTGGGCTTGCAATCAGGACTGTAAGGGTTGAAGAACCACAGGGCGGAGCCCAGGTTGGTCAACCGGTGTCCCGCCATGGCCCACTCGGCAATGTCCCAGTGGATTTGCTCCAGGGACATATTGTAGATATTCTGGGCGTTGTAGCTGCCCCCCACCGTCTCCATGGCGCAGACAAACTGTCCTTTTTGGAATACCACCTCCCGGACAGTTTTGTAGCGGGAGTACTCGCCGTAGGTCACGTTGACCCGGTTCATTACCACGCTGGCCACTGCCTTCATCCCGTTTTCTCCTTCGCCTCCTGCCTCGCATTTAATAATGCGGGCCAAAATCTCCAGGTCGGAATATGCCATTGTCTCACTCCTTTGTCCGTGGTCAATCGGGCAGGGTGGTTTCCTCCAGCAGAGGAGTCTGCCGTTCCCGCTCTACGGTTTGCAGGTCTACCAGCCTCAGAATGGCGGCCAACAGGACGAAAAGGGAGGCCGCTGTATTAACCTGGGCAGACCGCCGTGTCGCCCTGGTTTGGGCCGATTTTTGTATTTCCAGGGCCAGACAGAGAAAATATCCCAGGCACCCGACTGTGATGGCGGAGCCGATACGCCGTATGTAGTCCACAGGCTGGACCTGAATGGGAACTCTGCCCTCCATAGCCTGCTTGAGCTGGCAGCGTTGCAGCAGAGCCGACCACAGGGAGAGGAGAACGGCTAAGATGATCAGAAGAAGGAAACCCAGTGAGACGTTTAGTATTTGCAGCTCCTGCTCCAGTTCTTCCTGCTCCCTCATGGGCCATCCCTCCTGCCCGCGTCAAACCATTCTACGCCCAAAGCCGGAAAAAGGTGAAAGACAGAGCCGCTGTTGAATTCCTCTGAGTTTTAGGCGGAGAAAGAACTTTTCCCCGCCGGTCCATACTTGTAAGCCCATGGAAAGAGTGGTATAATATTCTGACTTCGATTTCCGAAAAAGAGAAAGAGGGGAGCGAAATGCCCATCCATGACGGTCACCGCTGGCGGCTCAAGGAGGAATTTCTGGCCCGTCCCGCCTCCTTTCCTGACCACAAGGTACTGGAGTTGCTGCTGTTTTATGCCAACCCCAGAAGCGACACCAATCCCACCGCCCATGCGCTTATGGACCGGTTTGGCTCCATTTCCGGAGTGCTGGACGCTCTGCCGGAGGAGCTGCGAAAGGTGCCAGGGGTGGGGGAGCATACCATTGCCCTCTTAAAGACCGCCAAGGAAACCGCGGGCCGGTATTCGGCTTCCCGCGCCAGCTTGGGAGAGCTTGTCCAGAGCGCCGGAGACGCCAGGGCTCTGCTGTCGGACTATTTTTCCGGAAGCCGAAACGAGCTGGTATTTCTGCTGTGTATGGACGGCAAGGGCAAGAGCCTGGGAATCCGGCAGGTGGGGGAGGGAAGCGTCAACGCCGCCACAGTCCTGCCCCGTGCCGTGGTAGAGGCTGCCCTGTCCCTCAATGCCACCCGCGCTATTCTGGCCCATAACCATATTTCCGGCGTCGCCCTGCCCTCGAACGAGGACCGGGTCACCACCGAGCGGCTCAAAGGAGTCTTGCGGTCTGTGGGAGTCCGTTTGGAGGATCATCTCATCTTTGCCGACGATGATATGGTGTCCCTTCGGGACAGCGGCTTTCCCTTTTGAAAAAGCCGAAAATTTGTTCGATAAACCCCTTGAAATAGAACAAATGTTTTGATACAATAAGGAGACAACGAGGAGGTGTTCCCATTGCCTGATTTTCAAGTGGTCAGTCCCTTTGAGCCATCCGGTGACCAGCCCCAGGCCATTGAAGCCCTGGCTGCGGGAGTGGAGAACGGCCTCAGCGAACAGACCCTTCTGGGCGTGACCGGTTCCGGAAAGACCTTCACTATGGCGAAGGTCATTGAAAAGGTCCAGCGGCCCACCCTGGTGCTGGCCCACAACAAGACCCTGGCGGCACAGCTCTGCGCCGAGTTCAAGGAGTTTTTTCCCCATAACGCGGTGGAGTATTTTGTCTCCTATTACGACTATTATCAACCCGAAGCCTACATTCCCCATACCGATACCTTCATTGAAAAGGATTCCTCGGTTAACGATGAAATTGACCGCCTGCGGCTGAGCGCTACCGCCTCCCTCATTGAACGGCGGGACGTGATCGTGGTATCCTCTGTCTCCTGTATCTATGGCCTGGGTGAGCCGGACGACTACGCCCATATGATGATTCCTCTCCGGGTGGGGGAGGAGCTCAAGCGGGAGAATTTTATGCGGCGGCTCATTGAGGACCGTTACGAGCGCAACGACATTGCCTTTGAGCGGAATATGTTCCGGGTTCGGGGGGACACCATTGAGGTCTGGCCTGCCTACTGGCGGGATACCGCCATCCGGGTAGAGTTTTTCGGGGATGAGATTGACCGCTTGAGTGAGATCAACGTAGTCTCAGGGGCGGTGATCCGCCGGCTGGAGCACATCCCCATCTACCCCGCCAGCCACTATATTACTCCACGGGAGAAGATGGCCTCCGCTATTCAGGAAATATACCGGGAGCTGGAGGAACGGGTGGCCTATTTCGAAAGCAACAATATGCTGGTGGAGGCCCAGCGTATCAAGCAGCGGACCATGTACGACATTGAGATGCTTCAGGAGCTGGGCTTCTGCTCGGGCAT
>CANDEE010000074.1 GCA_947383685.1 uncultured Pseudoflavonifractor sp. | reverse complement strand
GGCTCATGAACAAGTACGAGTTCCCCCTCTCCCCCATCCTGCTGACCCTGATCCTTGGTCCTATGTGTGAGAAGAACTTCGTCCGGTTCATGAACATCCACCGGGGCAACTTTATGGAGATCACCCAGTCTCCCATCGCCATGGGCTTCTTCATTGTGGCTGTGGGTACCATTATCTTCTCCATCTTCAACCAGCGTAAGATCAACAAGCGGGAAGCCGAGGCTAAGGTCAACAGCGGTTCCCAGGAGTAAATACCATTTATGTGCGAAAAAGAACCGCTCCCAATATTCTGGGAGCGGTTCCTTTTTTGCTGCACTCAAACCGTATGTGTCAAAAATACCTCCCGACAGACCCCCTTCAAAGCCTCCTCGGCTCCACGGGCTTCTTCTTCCCGCTCAAAAAGGCCAAAAACAGTAGGTCCGGTACCGCTCATGCTGGCACCCAGGGCCCCACAACGGAGCAGTTCCCCCTTTAATTCTTCTACCTGGGCCCGTTTTCTGGAGGGAAGGACTTCCTCAAAAATATTGAACATTCGCCGGGCAACTCCAGGAAGATCATTCTCTTGCAATGCCTTCAATACTCCTGCCGTGTCCGGATGGCACCGGGCACGCTGGCTGTCCAGTTGGGCAAAAAGCTCTGGAGTGGATACCGGGAATCCGGGCTTTGCCAACACCACAAAACACTCCGGCAAGGTGGGCAGAGGGGCAATTCGCTCTCCCCGCCCCTCGGCCATGGCGGTTCCTCCCAAAACGCAGTAGGGTACATCAGAGCCAACCTTCTCCCCGATTTTTGCCAACTCCGGAAGGCTCAGTCCAAGGCCGCAAAGCTCATTCAGCCCCCGGAGCACAGCAGCGGCGTCCGAGCTTCCGCCCGCCAGCCCCGCACACACAGGAATCCGCTTTCCCAAGCTAATGGTGAGTTTTCCCCAGTCCGCCCCAGTTTCCTCCCGAAGCCGCAAAGCCGCAGCAGCGGCCAGATTCCGACCATCCAGAGGCAAAAATCCTAAATTGGTGGACAGGGCAATTCCCTCTCCTGGCCCAACGGTCAGAGTCAGCGTATCGCAAAGGGACACCGACTGCATCACCATTTTCATTTCGTGGTAGCCATCCTCCCGCCTGCCCAGCACATCCAGGGTCAGGTTTAACTTGGCAGGCGCAGACAGGGTCAATGAATTCATAGGCCGCCCCCTCAATCGGACATATGCTTTACGTACAACAATTGGAATTTTACCGTATCTTCCGGGCTTCTAAATAGAACCGTTTGTCGTGGGCTTCCCCCATGGAAAAGGTCTTGCGAGGCAGGATTCCGTCATGGAGCACCGTTGGAAACAGCTTCTTCTTTTTCATAGGCGGCAGCAAAAACGCTATGTTTCCGGTCCTGCGGCCCAGCTCCGCCGCTATCTCCGCTCCATGGATATAGTCCACACTGCCCCGGTTTGCCGGTATGTAATCGTCCAGAAAGCTCTGGAGGGTACCCACCGGGAGCTGCCGGTCAGGGTGGGGAACTGTAACAGCTCCTTCCCCTTCCGCCCAGGTGTAGTGGAGAACATGGCCCTCTCCCTCCCCCAGATATGCACCCGGAAATGTCTGAAGCAGAGCATCTATCAAGTCTTTTTCCTTGATATGAAAGGCCACCCGGTGGATAGGCTCGAATTCCAGAGATTCATCATGCAGATTTACCACCTCGCACAGAGCGTACCGGGACGGTAAATCCTTCCATTTCTCCGGAGGCGTATACCGCTTTTGCCGTTCATAGCATTCTTTCGCGGTAGCCAGGGAGTGGTTCCCATCTCCTACCGCAAACTGAAGTACAGGCACATCCGCTCCAAGGCCATACCGCTCCCGAAATGCCTCTGCGGTCCACAGGGCTTGCATCGCCGCCAACACCAGCTCCACGCTCTCCTCATCCAGAAGCCATCCCGTTACATGACCGCCGTCCTCCATCAGATCAAAATCATACAAAATGGTCATATTTTCTTTCCGAGTTGTCAAAGGCTCGATGAGCGTTCGCTGGGGATCGTCACAGAGGAGCATAACGTGGGGCAGCTCAATGGGGGCGTTCTTCCGCACTGCCACCCGGGGCGGGATGCGGCTCATAACGGTACCCTCAGTGGCCCGGACTGAGGTCCTGGAGCCCGGCTCATAATCATACTGCTCCAGGTCTACCTTCCCCACCAGTCCCCGGCGGATTTTTCCGCTTTTCAGCTTCCGCTCCACATATAGGAGCGCATGGGGAAGCTCCTTAAAACGCCCTTCCCGAAGGTAGCGGGTCATGGTATTGTTAATTTCCATAATGTCCGTTTCTACATTCGGCCCATCCAGACAGTTTTCCGGCAGAATAAGACGGAGAGAAGATGGCGCAGAGCCTACATACCGTTCCACGCGGGACCAATATTCCGGCTGGGAGGTATACTGGTCGCAGGCCACCACTGCCCACTTGCTGTATTCGCAATTCTGGGGCAGCAGGATATCCGCAGGGCTGAATGCCAGCCCGTCAAAGCCCTTGCTCATCCGTCCTCACTCCTTTTATTCGTCCAATACAGACTGAATAGCCGCCAACAGGTCGTCAAACTCCTCATAGGCAGGCAGCTCTGGATGGTCCGCCTTGATTTGAGCAGTACTCTTAAAGAGGAAGCCCGCCTTGCTGGCCTGAATCATCCCCAGATCGTTATAGCTGTCTCCAGCGGCAATGGTATCAAAGCCACAGGCCTGGAGGGCCTTCACCGTAGTCAGCTTGGATTTCTCACACCGCATTTGGAATCCGGTAATTTCCCCGCCAGGAGCCACCTTCAACGTGTTACAAAATATAGTAGGCCAGTTCAGCTTTTCCATCAGGGGCTTGGCAAACTGCTCAAAGGTATCGCTGAGAATAACCACCTGGGTCAGGCTCCGCAACTCATCCAAAAAGGCTTTTGCTCCGGGCAGAGGATCAATGGCGGCAATGGTAGCCTGAATCTCCTTCAGCCCCAGACCGTGTTCCTTCAAAATACCCAGCCGCCAATGCATCAGTTTATCATAATCCGGCTCATCCCGGGTAGTGCGGGTAAGCTCCGGGATGCCGCTGGCCTGAGCAAAGGCAATCCAAATTTCCGGAACCAGAACGCCCTCCATGTCAAGGCAGACAATATTCATAAAAATTCTCCTTTGCTGAAGATCAAAGCGTTTTCAGGAACCGCTCCAAACGCTCCAGTGCCTCCCCCAAATCCTTCATGGAGGCGGCGTAACAGGCTCTCACAAAGCCCTCGCCGCCAGGACCAAAGGCAGTGCCGGGGATGACCGCCACGTGCTCCGCCTGAAGGAATCGGTCACAGAACTCCTCGGAGGTAAGGCCCGTCGATTTGATGCAGGGGAACGTGTAAAAGGCGCCGCGGGGCTCAAAGCAATCCAGTCCCAGGCGTCGAAAGCCGTCTACCAGAAAACGGCGGCGGCCATCGTACTCCTCTTTCATCGCTTCAATGTCCCCATCGCCATTGTCCAACGCTTCAATCGCGGCGTACTGACTGGTGGTGGGAGCGCACATGATCGCATACTGGTGAAGCTTGGTCATAGCGGCAATCAGCTCCTTGGGGCCGCAGACATAGCCCAACCGCCAACCCGTCATGGAGTAGGCCTTGGAGAAGCCATTGATGACAATGGTCCGCTCGTACATATCGGGGATATTTGCCATAGACACATGGTGCTGGCCATAGGTCAGCTCGGCGTATATCTCATCAGAAATCACCATAATATCGGTGCCCCGCAGAACATCAGCAAGGGCTTCCAGGTCCTCCCGTCCCATAATGCCGCCGGTGGGATTATTGGGAAACGGCAATACCACCGCCCTTGTTTTGGGAGTAATGGCAGCCTTCAACTCCTCTGCGGTCAGGCGAAATTCGTTCTCCGCCTTGGTCTCTACCAAAATAGGCTCTCCATGGAGCATGGACACCAGAGGGCCGTAGCAAACGAAGGAGGGGGTGGGAATGATGACCTCATCCCCCGGCTCCAAAAGGCACCGGAAGGCCAGGTCCAGACCCTCACTGCCGCCCACGGTAACAAGAAGCTGTCCCACAGGGGCATAATCCAAATCAAAGCGACGCTTCAAATACCGGGAAATGGCCTGCCGCAGGTCGGTAAGGCCCGCATTGGGGCTATACTTGGTAAAACCTTTTTCCAGAGAATAGATTCCCGCGTCCCGGATGTGCCAGGGGGTCACAAAATCAGGCTCACCGATTCCCAGAGAAATGCCCCCCTCCATCCCTTGAAGAAGGTCAAAATATTTGCGGATACCCGATGGCTGGACCTTTTTAATTCGACCGCAAAGTATTTTTTCGTAATCCATCATTACTCAAACACAAACCTTTCCTGCTGTTCTTCCCGCTTTTCAAAAATCAGGTGATTTTCCTTGTACTTGTGGAGGATAAAATGGGTAGCGGTGCCCGTCACATCCTCAATCGTAGCCAGCTTCTCTGCCACAAAACGGGCTACCTCCTTAAGAGAACGACCCGAAATGATAACGGTGAGGTCAAAAGCACCCGACATGAGGTAGACGCTCTCCACCTCGTCATACTGGTAGATTCGTTTTGCTACCCGGTCAAAGCCCTCTCCCCGCTGTGGAGTTACCTTTACCTCAATCAGGGCGGTAACTGCCTCCCGGTCTGTGTTGTCCCAGTCCACTACCGCCCGGTACCCCAGAATAAGGCCGTCGTCCTCCA
The DNA here is from genome assembly GCA_947383685.1 of uncultured Pseudoflavonifractor sp. Lineage (GTDB taxonomy): Bacteria > Bacillota > Clostridia > Oscillospirales > Oscillospiraceae > Vermiculatibacterium. The sequence continues at coordinate 2,163 of CANDEE010000074.1, read as the reverse complement.
GCTTTTTGACCTCCGCCCTTACCTCCTCTACAGAAAGCCCCGTCATGGCGGCAAGCTGGTCATGGGTCAGGGTGCAGTCGCTCTCCAAAAGCTGTAACAGCTTCATATTCATACTAACTCCTCCTTACAAGGTTATTTTGACTATTATACACAGTCCGACAGGGCAAAATCAATAGGTGCGCTCACATACCTCTTTGATTTTGGCCTGGATGGTTTTCAAGTCCTCAAATGTCTCCGGGCGGCGGCGGGGGTCCCGGAGAATAGCCGCCGGATGGAATAGGGCAATGCGTAAAATGCCGTCCTTCTCAAACCACTGACCGTGCTCCCGGGTAATTTTGAAGTCCTCCTTAATGAACTTCATAGCGGCAATACGCCCCAGACAGATAATAATTTTGGGCTGGATAAGCTGAATCTGCCGCTCCAGCCACTGGGCACAGGCATCCTGCTCAATATTCAAAGGGTCCCGGTTCTGTGGCGGACGGCATTTCACCATGTTGCCAATGTAGATATTCTTTTTCCGGCTCAGGTCGATGATCTCCAGCATATCGTCCAGCAGCTTGCCGCCCCGGCCTACAAAGGGTCTGCCCGTCAGGTCTTCCTGCTCACCGGGCCCCTCCCCAATGCATATGACCTCGGCGGTGGGAACTCCCTCTCCAAAAACCACATTATGCCGGGTATCCGCCAGAGCGCAGCGGCGGCAGGCCATACATTCTGCCCGCAGGACTTCCCATTGATCCATACTCTCGTCCTCCCGTTTCTCTTGTATGAGTTTATCTGCAATAACCACTATATAGTTATTGTATCACAACCTCAACTAAAAGCAAAGTAGGGTTTGTGTGAATTTCCTCTTGACAAGCCGCCGGCAAAGCGAGTATAATTCCCACAACAAAGGCAATGAAGGAGACCGCCCCCCGGGCGTGCCGACAGGAAATGCGGGTCACCGACTGAGAGCCCGCTACGGCAAAGAGAGGTCGCGCAACACTCCTGAGCTTGAGGTTCGAGTGCCATGGTGCAGGTAGGACTTCACGTTCTCCCACGTTACGGGAAGCGAGTGGTCGTCTCAACGGGGAGACGGCAAGTCTGGGTGGTACCGCGGAATTTTCGCCCCAGGACTGTATTGATACAGTCCTGGGGTTTTTCTATATTTCGTCCCGGACGCCATTCGTTGGTCCCGCCAAAGACGGCGGGCCAAAAAGGTGTTGATACCAGATGAAAGAGATGACAGGGACCTGCCGCGTGGACGCGGCGAAATTGGCCGATGTGACCGGGGGCCTTTATACGGGAAAAGGGGTTACGGTAAGGGGCATGGTCCATGCCCTGCGGAGCATGGGAGGGGTCACCTTCCTGACCCTTCGGGGGCCCAAAAGCATATTGCAATGTGTATTTGACCAGAGTGCCGACCTTCAGGGCGTCACCGAGGAATGTGCCGTGACCGTGACCGGCGTTCCCACCATCGAGCCAAGGGCCCCCGGAGGCATTGAGCTGACAGCGAACGGATTTAGCATCCTGTCCCGTCCCGCCGCCCCCCTGCCCGTTCCCATATCCAAGAAACGGCTGGAGCTGAACTTGGACACCGAACTGGCGCTACGGCCCGTGGTGCTGCGCACCTTACGGGATCGGGCCGTCTTTCGTATTCAGGAGGGGCTTTGCCGGGCCTTTCGGGAAACCTTGCACAGCCTGGACTTTACCGAGGTCCATACCCCCAAAATTGTCCACGCCGGAGCAGAGGGCGGCTCTAACATTTTCCGGCTGGATTATTTTGGGCGGAAGGCATTTTTGGCCCAGTCCCCTCAGTTTTATAAGCAGATGATGGTGGGCGCCTATGAGCGGGTTTTTGAGATCGCCCCCGTGTTCCGGGCCGAGAAGCACTCTACCCCCAGGCACCTCAACGAGTATACCTCTATGGATTTAGAGATGGGCTTTATCAGCTCTTTTGAGGAGCTGATGGAGGTAGAGACCCTATTTTTACAGCGGGCTATGCAGCTTCTTGCAGAGGAATATGCCTCTGACACAGAGATACTGGGCATCCAGCTTCCTGATACGTCCCACATTCCCTGCCTACGGTTCGATGAGGCCAAGCGCCTGGCGGCCGAAAAATACGGGCGGCCTATCCGGGAGATCGGAAGAGCGTCGTGTAGGGAAAGAGTGTAGTTCAGGGTGTTG
>CANDEE010000073.1 GCA_947383685.1 uncultured Pseudoflavonifractor sp. | reverse complement strand
TAAGCCATGTCCAGCAGACGGCGAAACTGCTTTTGGGTCAGCTCCAGCTTCATGGTTCTTCTACCTCCTCGCCGTGATTCTGATACTATATTATAATGTCCCCGCGGGAAATGTCAAACAAGAATCCGGGGAGGTAAAAATTTTCCTTGTCTTTCCGCCTGAAACAGCATATCATAGAAAAAGAATGGATGATTTGGAAGGGGAGAGGCACATGGATCAGCGTCCCATCGGGGTATTCGATTCCGGCTTGGGAGGGCTTACCGCCCTGAAAGAGCTGCGGCGGATTCTGCCGGAGGAGGACCTTATCTACTTTGGAGATACGGGCCGGGTACCCTATGGCACAAAAGGCCGGGAAACCATCCTCCGCTATGCCCGCCAGGACGTGGCTTTTCTCCGCACCTTTGATCCCAAGGCCATTGTAGTGGCCTGTGGCACCGTATCTGCCAATGCCCTCACAGAGCTGACGGCGGAAAACGATTTGCCCATCTTCGGGGTGGTGGAGGCGGCGGCCCAAGCGGCGGTAGAAGCCACTCAAACGAAAAAGGTGGGCCTGATCGGGACCTCTGCCTCTATCCGCTCCGGGGCCTACGAACGGGAGATCGCCGGGCTGGACCCTTCCGTAGAGGTGATTGCCCGGGCCTGTCCCCTTTTTGTGCCCCTGGTAGAAAACGGCCGCTTTCGTCCCGGCGACCGGGTGGCGGAGCTGGTAGTGGAGGAGTACCTGGCTCCTATCCGGGCGGCGGGGGTGGACGCCCTGGTGCTGGGCTGCACTCATTATCCTCTGCTGGCCCGGACGATCGGAGAATTTATGGGCCCTGACGTAAATCTTATCGACACGGGCGCGGTTTGTGCGGGCCGTGCCGCCAGGGCGCTGGGAGAAAAGGACCTGTTGGCCCGGCGGGAAAAAGGCTCCTGCCGCTATTTTGTCAGCGATTCCACCCAGGACTTTGCCCATCTGGCCTCCATCTTTTTGGGGGAGACGGTGGAGGACGGCGTAGAGCGGGTGGAGATTTGGAGGTATTGACCCTTTACACAGAAGATGATCCCTGATAAAATAACACCTTGAGGTCTTTTCATGGAAAAAAGTAACGTAGCTGTCACCATCCAGTCCCTCCAACGCCTGGAAACGGGAACCGAAACCATGAGCCAGCATATAGAGGGCCGCCTGACCCAGAAGGGGAGGGGCTGGCTTCTGACCTACTGGGAGGGAAAGGACTCCGGCCTGGGCCGGACCCGAACCACCCTCCGAATAGAGGAAGACCGTGCCATTTTGGAGCGTACCGGGGAGCTTACGTCTCAAATGATTTTTCAGGTGGGCTGCCCCCATATGTCTCTTTACGAAACGCCCTATGGCAAGCTGCCCATGACCGTCCAAACCCTGTCCCTGAAGACGAACCTTACTGAAACGGGGGGCACGGTGTCGATCCATTACCAAATCCAACTGGGGGAAGGCTCCGCCGGGGAGACCCGGCTGCGGCTGACCCTCCGAACAAAGGAGAAGGAATATGACCGCTAACATGATTGAGGCCGCTCAGGCCCAAGTCGCCGCCCTGACTCAGGGGGCCTATGAGAAAGCCGCCGCTGCGGGGCTCCTCCCCGCCGGGGCGGAGGTTGCCGCCAAAGTAGATATTCCCAAGGACGCGAAAAACGGAGACTACGCCACCTCCTTTGCCCTGGCCGCCGCCAAGGCGCTGGGGAAGTCTCCCCGGGAAATCGCCCAGGTCCTGGTGGATCAGATGGACCTTGGCGGCACCTATTTTGACAAGGTGGAGCTGGCCGGCCCCGGCTTTCTTAATTTTACCCTGGGTAAAAAGTGGTTTGGAGAGGTCCTTTCCAATGTGGAAGCCCAGGGCATGACCTACGGCGAAAGTGATATAGGACAGGGGAAAAAGGTGATGGTGGAGTTTGTCTCCGCCAATCCAACCGGCCCCATGCACATCGGCAACGCCCGGGGGGGCGTGCTGGGCGACGCGCTGGCCTCTGTGCTGGAGCGGGTGGGTTACGACGTGTGGCGGGAGTTCTACGTCAACGACGCGGGCAATCAGATTCATAAGTTTGCCCTGTCCATTGACGCCCGATACCAACAGCTCATTTTGGGAGAGGACAAGGTGGAATTTCCTGCCGACGGTTACCAGGGGGAGGACATCCGGGAGTTGGCCCAGGGCTTCCGGGCAGAGTTTGGCGACGCTTGGCTGGACAAGCCCGAGGAAGAACGGCAGGCAGCTATGGCGGATTTCGGCCTGAAAAACAACATTCCCAGGATGCAGGAGGACCTGCGCCGCTATAAGATCGAGTATGACGAGTGGTTCCTGGAATCCAGCCTCCACAATAGTGGCTACGTTCAGGATACGGTGGACAAGTTGACCGCCGGGGGCTGGACCTATGAGAAGGACGGGGCCCTGTGGCTGGATACCACCAATCTCTTGAAAAAGAAGTTCATTTCCGAGGGCAAGACCCAGGAGCAGGTGGATAAGCTGGACTTGAAGGACGACGTGCTCCGGCGGGCCAACGGCTTTTACACCTACTTTGCCGCCGACATTGCCTACCACCGCAACAAGCTGGAGGAGAGAGGGTTTGATACCGCCGTCAACATCTGGGGGGCAGACCATCACGGTCATGTGGCCCGGCTCCAGGCGGCCCTGGACGGCCTGGGGCTGGACGGTTCCCACCGGCTGGTGGTGGTGCTGATGCAGCTTGTGAATCTTTTGCAGGACGGTCAGCCTGTCCGTATGAGCAAGCGGACCGGCAAGGCCATCGCCCTCCGGGACCTGCTGGACGAGGTAAGCGTGGACGCGGCCCGGTATTTCTTTAATTCCCGGTCCTCCACCAGCGGCCTGGACTTTGACCTGACTCTGGCGGTCCGGGAGGACAGCGAAAACCCGGTCTATTATGTACAGTACGCCCACGCCCGTATCTGCTCCCTCATTGCCAAGGTGGTGGAGGCGGAGAATGTACCCGTTCCCGCCGCGGACGAGGTAGACGCGGGACTGCTCCAAAGCCCGGAGGAGCTGGCCCTGCTGAAAACCATCGCCCGGTTCCCGGAGGAATTGAAGCTGGCGGCCCGGGACTATGATCCCTCCCAGGTAAACCGCTACCTGGCCATCCTGGCGGGGGACTTCCACCGCTTCTACAACGCCCACCGCATCAAGGGGGAGACCCCCGGGCTGGTAAAGGCGCGCCTTAAGCTGGCGGACACGGCCCGCAGCGTTCTTGCCAACGGTCTGGGGCTCATCGGCGTCACCGCGCCGGAGAAGATGTAATAAGCCGCTTCCAAAGGACCGCCTCCGGCGGTCCTTCTTCTTTCCCGATTGCCAAACGGTCTGATTCATGATAAAATAACCTTATAATGGTTATTGTGCGCCTGTGGCGAAAGAGCGCTGCGCCCAGGGAAGAATGAGCCTGTCCCATGAAATATTCAGAACAGGAGAACCAGCGTGTTTATCGGAAACGTAGAAATTTTGACCCCTTTGGCTCTGGCTCCCATGGCGGGAGATACGGATTTGGCCTTCCGCACCATTTGCCGGCGGTTGGGGGCGGGATATACTGTTACCGAGATGGTATCAGCCCAAGCCCTTTGCTATCAAGATAAAAAGACCCTTCCCCTTTTGGAGCTGGGAGAGGGGGAATCCCCTGCCGCCGTGCAGCTTTTTGGTTGTAAGGAGGACGCCATGGAGCGGGGCGCCGCCAAGGCTGCCGAGTGCTCCGGAGCCGCCGTCATTGACGTCAATATGGGCTGTCCCATGCCCAAAATCTGCAACAATGGAGAGGGTTCCGGCCTTGCCCGTGATCCGGAGAAGGCCGCCAGAGTGGCTGCCGCTGTCGTCCGGGGGGCGGAGGGCAGGCCCGTTACCGTAAAGATACGCCTGGGCTGCGACCGGGGGCATCTGAATTATTTGGAGCTTGCCAAACGGCTGGAGGGGGCGGGGGTTTCCGCCATTGCGATCCACGGGCGGACCACCGTGCAGAAATACAGTGGACGGGCCGACTGGAACCCCATCCGGGAGGTGAAGGAGGCCCTTTCCATTCCCATCATCGCCAATGGGGACGTGTTTTCTCCCAAGGACGCGGTGGACATTGTGAAGCGCACCGGAGCGGACATGGTGATGATCGGACGGGGAGCCTTGGGAAATCCCTGGCTGTTTCAGCAATGCGCCGCCGCCCTCCGGGGAGAGCCTATCCCCAAGCGCCCTCCCCTGGCCCAGCGGGTGGACGTGGCGGTGGAGCAGATCGAGATGGCGGCTCGCCAGAAGGGGGAGCGGGTGGCCTGCCTGCAGGCCCGGCGGCAGTATGTCCTGTACCTGAAGGGAATCCCCTACGCTGGATATTATAAGGAGAAGCTGTGCCGGGTGGAGACCATGGAGCAGGTATATGAGATCACAAAGGGCATCAAGCGGGATTTGAAAGACCCAGAGGAATCAGAAGCGTAAAATCTGGGCTTGCCGCCGGGCGGTTCAGGCCTTTGCGCAACGTGAAAGCCCAAAAACGGAAAGACAAAAAGCTGCGGCGAGGAGGTGAGGAAACGGTGACGGAGCAGGAGCTGGTCCAGTGCGCCCAATCAGGCGACCAGGGAGCCTTTGGACGGTTGGTGGAAGCCAATCAGGGGAAGATATACAGTCTTTGCTACCGTATGACAGGCAACCCAGACGACGCCGCCGACCTCACCCAGGAGGCCTTCCTCAACGCCTGGCGGGGCCTTGCCAAATTCGGTGGACAGAGCGCTTTTTCCACCTGGCTCTACCGTCTGGCCTCCAACGCCTGCATTGACTTCCTCCGCCGGGAGAAGCGACGTTTGGCTCTCTCCATGACCATGGAGGAGGACGGGGAGGAGGACTACCAGGCCGATCTTCCCGACGAGCGGTGGTCCCCGGAACGGGAGCTGGAGCGGAAGGAGGCCCATCAAGCCTTGCAGGAGGGCCTTGCGGCCCTTTCCCCGGAGCACCGGGAGGTGCTGCTGCTGCGGGAAACCCAGGGACTCTCCTATCAGGAGATCGCCCAGGCCCTGGAGCTGGAGGAGGGCACGGTGAAGTCCCGCATTGCCCGGGCCAGGATGGCTTTGAAAGATTATTTACAAAAGGATGGGAACTTTTTTGGCTCTCCGTCGTCCAAGTGAATAGAAGCGGCTGAGCGTTCAAACCCTTGCAAAGCGTGACAGCCCCATGACTTGATAGAAAGGAGGACGCCCCTATGGCGCATTGTGACGAATATTTGGAGCTTATCAGCGCCGCCGTCGACGGGGCGCTCTCCCCCAGCGAGCTGGAACGGCTCAACGCCCATCTGGCTCTTTGTCCGGAATGTAAGGCTCTTTATCAAGATTTGACCGCCATCCATGCCGCCCTCCGGGACCTGCCCCCTGTGGAGGTCCCGGCAGACCTCCCTGACCGCATTATGGCGGCAGTGGCGGCGGAAAAGGTGCTTCCCTTTGCTCCGGCGGAAAAGAAGAAATCTTCTGCCCACTGGCAGCGTTGGCTGGCCTCTGCGGCTGTGCTGGCGGTAGTAGTGGCGGGAGCCTGGGGCTGGAAGCCCTGGGAACGTATCGCCGGAGATTTGGAGCCGGAGGAGGTAAACCCCACGGCCGTGCAGAATTTTTCGCCCAGTGATATGACGAAGGCGCTGCCCGAGGCTTCCGAAGGCCCCGTCGTGATTTCCGCGGAGCCGGATGGTGCGGAAATCATAGCCTACCATGAAAGCTCCGGCGTTTCTGCAGCCGCAGCCGTGCCTGACCCTACCGCCCAGCCCCGTTCGGTGGGCGGTGAGGGCCCCGCCGCCAAGACCGGCGGGGAAAGCCAAGCGGCCCTTCCCGCCGGCAGCATTTCCACAGAGGCCCCGGAGGTTTTGGACGCCTATCCCCCCCGGACGGCGGTCCGGATGATGCCGGAGCTGGACAGCGTGGAAGTAGAAAAGGAAGCCGCTCTGCCCACTGCGGCCCCGGAGGAGACAGCCCCCCCGGTGGTTCAGCCCAACATCATGATGAGCAGCCTGCCCTCCGAAGCGGCAGGGGATGTGGAATCCGCTTTGACCGCTGCGGCCCCGGAGGAGACAGCTCCCCCGGTAGTTCAGCCAAATATCATGATGAGCAGCTTGCCCCTGGACAGGGCGGACGCGGGAGAAGCCCTTACTGCCCGGGAGGCCCTGGAGCGGCTGGTGGCCTATATTTTCGAGTATTCCGGCTATGACAGTGTGGAATATGTCTCCCAGGGGGAGGAACTTTCCGCCCAGGTAACGGCCCAGGGCTGCGGCGGGATGCTAAGCCTTCTTCTCCAGCAGGAGGATGAAACCCTCTACCAGTTTGAGTTTTACCCCGAGATTGGCGATGAGACCCATTCCTATACCGTCTCTCGCCTCACCGGAGAAATCACCTCCCTTTCAGGAGAATAAACCACCGACAAAAAGCAGCGGCTTTCGCCGCTGCTTTTTCTTTTCCGCTCTTTGTGCGATTTTCTCAAAATTTATGTTGTCATCTTGTCTGCTTTGCGATATAATAGACAAGAACAGTGAAAAATTTCAGCTATATCCACTGTAAACCCACAATAAGGAGAGGATCCACATGAGCTATTCCGCGCAAAATATCCGCAACATCTGCCTGCTGGGACACGCCGGCAACGGCAAGACCTCTCTGGCGGAGAGTATGCTTTTCCTCACCGGCGGCGCCGACCGTCTGGGCAAGGTGCCCGATGGAAATACCGTCTGCGACTACGATCCCGAGGAGCAGAAGCGCCAGACCACCATCTCTCTGGCTGTGGCCCCGGTGGAATATAACGGCTGTAAGATTAACGTACTGGATACGCCGGGCGCGTTTGACTTTGCCGGCGAGGTGGTGGAGGCCCTCCAGGCCTCCGATGCCGCCATCATCGTCTGCTCGGCTAAGTCTGGCATGAGCGTGGGCGCGGAGAAGGCCTGGAAATACTGCGAGGCCCGGAAGCTGC
>CANDEE010000072.1 GCA_947383685.1 uncultured Pseudoflavonifractor sp. | reverse complement strand
AGCGTTTATAAGGCGTGGAGGTTTGCTGCGCCGCTTCAGCCCGGAACGAGAAAGAGGTGAAACAACATGAAGGAAGGAATCCATCCCGATTATAAGCAGACGACCATCACCTGCGCCTGCGGTAACGTGATCGAGACTGGCTCTACCAAGGAGAATATCCGCGTGGAGGTTTGCTCCAAGTGTCACCCCTTCTTCACCGGCAAGCAGAAGATGGTGGACACCGGCGGACGGGTCAGCCGCTTCAACAAGAAGTTCGGTTTCGACAAATAAGCTTGATCGGAAAACAAAATATGGGCCCGTGCCGGTCTCGGTACGGGCCCTTTTTGCGTATCCTATAGACGGAGGCGATTTTGATGAAGAAAATAGAGCTGAAAGACCTGAACAGGAACCTGCCCGAACTGCTGGAAAAACGCTGGGCCCTGCTTACCGTGGCGGATGGAGAGGGCTGCAACCCCATGACGGTGAGCTGGGGCGGCGTGGGACGGCTGTGGAATCTCCCGGTGGTCACTGTCTACGTCCGGCCCCAGCGGTATACCAAGGGGCTGATGGACGCCGGGGACTATTTTTCCCTGACCTTTCTGCCCGAGGAAAGGCATGATGCGGTGGCGTTCTGCGGCGCTAAGAGCGGCAGGGATACCGACAAGGTAAAGGAATGTGGGCTGACGGTGCTGGAGGATGAGAAGGCCCCCTATTTTGCTGAGGGGGAGCTGACCTTCATCTGCCGCAAGGTCTATGAGCAGGATATGGCGGGGGAATGCTTTGTTGACGCCGCTGTGGACGCCAAGAACTATCCGGGAAAGGATTACCACCGGATGTATGTCGGTGAGATTGTGGCGGTGCTGGAAAAATAAAGGGGCGGTTTGCCCCACGGAGGAACTATGTTCGAGAAAACCTTTGACGAGCACAAAATCAACCGGGCGGTGCTGGCGGGGCTCAATTCCCCTGCTCTGAACCGGGAGCAGAATGCCACCGAGGAATCTCTGGAGGAGCTGGAGGCTCTTTTGGAGACTGCGGGGGGCTCCTGCGTGGGCACCATCCTTCAGAATAAGCCTACCCCCGACCCCCGGACCTTTCTGGGGGAGGGGAAGGTGGAGGAGCTGAAGCAGCTCTGCGAGGCTGCCGGAGCCGATCTGGCGGTCTTTGACAACGACCTTTCACCCTCCCAGCAGCGGGTGCTGACCGAGGCGCTGGGGGTGCAGGTGCTGGACCGCTCGGCCCTTATTCTGGACATTTTTGCCCAGCGTGCCCGAACCAGCGAGGGACGGCTGCAGGTGGAGCTGGCCCAGTATAAATATCTGCTGCCCCGGCTCACCAGTATGTGGAGCCACCTGGAGCGGCAGGAGGGAGCCATCGGTACCCGCGGCCCCGGCGAGACCCAGTTGGAGACAGACCGGCGGATCATCCGCAAGAAGATCACCAAGCTGGAGGAGGAATTGAAGGAGGTTCGGCGCATCCGGGCTACCCAGCGGCAAAGGCGGGAGAAAAATGAGGTCCCGGTGGTGGCCATTGTGGGGTACACCAACGCGGGGAAATCTACCCTCCTGAACCACCTGACAGGGGCGGGTATTCCCGCCAACGACCGGCTTTTTGATACGCTGGACACCACTACCCGGACGCTGGCACTGTCCGACACCTGCACGGTGCTCATCTCCGACACGGTGGGATTTATCTCCAAGCTGCCTCACCATCTGGTGGAGGCCTTCAAGGCTACGCTGGAGGAGCTGGAATACGCCGACCTTCTGCTTCATGTTATCGATGTTTCCGATCCCCAGTGGCAGGAGCAGGCCCAGGTGGTGGAGCGGCTTATCACCGAATTGAACGCCAACGGGACCCCCCGTATTGACGTATTCAACAAGTGCGATCTTCTGGATGGGGAAATCCTGCCCCATGGGGAGGACGTGGTGGCCCTTTCCGCCCGGACGGGGGAGGGGGTCGGCCTTCTGCTGGACAAGCTGAGGGCGCGGCTGGATCAGGGGACGCTGCGGGTAAAGCTGGCCCTGCCCTATGACCAGGGAGGGCTGGTGGATATGCTCTACCGGGAGGCTAAGGTGCAGTCGGTGGAGTATGGTGAGAAAATTGAGGTGGAGGTATCCTGCCCGCCCAAGGTTTTGGGCCGGGTACGGGAGTTCGTCACCGAGGGATGGAGACCAGAGAGGGAGTTTTGGGAGGATTGACATGATGTTGGAGACGGAACGGCTGGTTTTGCGGCCTTTTACGAAGGCGGATGCCTCCGATCTATATGAGTACGCAAGAGACCCCCGGGTGGGACCTGCCGCCGGGTGGCCGCCCCATAAGGATGTGGAGGAGAGCCGGGAAATCATCGCCACCGTTTTTTCCGCTCCCAACACCTTTGCCATGGTGGACAAGCCCTCCGGGAAGGTCATCGGCTCAGCGGGCTTTGTGGACCGCCATCAGACCCTTCTGCCTGGCCCGGACGACGAGATCGGCTACGCCCTGAATCCTGAATTTTGGGGCCGGGGGCTTATGCCCGAGGCGGTACGGGAGCTTTTGCGGTATGGGTTTGAGGAACTGGCCCTTCAAACCATCTGGTGCGGGCACTATGATTTTAACCACAAATCCCGCCGGGTGGTGGAGAAGTGCGGGTTCCTTTACCGATTTACCGAAACAGCCTGGGTGGAGCTGATGAGGGAGGAGCGTACCGAGCTTCACTATGCCCTGACAAAAGAGGAGTGGCGAAGCCTATGAGCGAATATTACATCCCTACCGCCCCATCGGAGACAGAGTTCACCGAAAAGCGGTCCCGGTTCATCGGGCACGTTTGGCCGGTGAGGACCGAGGAGGAGGCCCGGGGCTGCATCGAGGCCATGAAAAAGCGGTATCACGACGCCCGGCACAACTGCTGGTGCTATATCCTCCGCCAAGGGGGCGTGGTGCGGTATTCTGACGATGGGGAGCCTCAGGGTACGGCGGGCCAGCCCATGCTGGGGGTATTCCAGAAGGAGAACATTGAGAATGTCTGCTGCGTGGTGACCCGGTATTTCGGCGGAATCCTGCTGGGGGCCGGGGGACTGACACGGGCCTACGGGCGCAGCGCGAAGGACGCGCTGGACGCTGCCGGGGTGTCGGTGGTGCGGCCCTGGGTCGTGGTGGAGTGCCAATGCCCCTATGCCCTTTTTGAGCGGGTGAAGCTGGAGCTGCCTGCCCTGAATGGGGTGGAGGGCGAGCATGGATTTGGGGCGGAGATCACCTTCCGGGCCTTACTGCCCCAAGGGGCAGAGGAGACGTTTGCCCAGCGGCTGGGGGAGCTGTCCGCCGGGGAAATGGTTCCCAGGACCGGGGGGATACAATGGAAGGCGGTGCCCAGGACATAAGGCCGGGGGCCGCTTTTTTTCAAAGATTTTTCTCAAAAAAGAGGATTTTTGCTTTTCACGTCGTATAAGACATATGGAAGGAAATTCGCCGGGAAAGGGGAGTCTGCCATGAGCGTTCGGGAGGAACTGGAACGGCGGGAGGAGATGGACCTTTCGCCCCTGGCCTGCCTGTCGTCCCAATCAAAGGGACGGGAGAGGCCGGAGGAGCCGTGCCCGGTGCGGACCTGCTTCCAGCGGGACACGGACCGCATTGTCCACTGCAAGGCATTCCGCCGCCTGAAGCACAAGACCCAGGTGTTTTTGCGCCCCCAGGGGGACCACTACCGCACCCGGATGACCCACACCCTGGAGGTGGTCCGGGTGGCCCGGACGATTTCCCGGGGACTGGGACTGAACGAGGACCTGGCGGAAGCCGCCGCCCTGGGGCACGATTTGGGGCATACTCCCTTTGGTCACGCCGGAGAGCGGCTGCTCAATGAAATTATGCCGGGGGGGTTCCGCCACTATGAGCAGTCTCTGCGGGTAGCGGACCGGCTGGAGAACGGGGGAGAGGGGCTGAACCTCACCTATGAGGTCCGCCGGGGCATCCTGTGCCATTCCGGTGGGGAGCAGGCTGAGACCATGGAGGGAAGGGCGGTCCGCATCGCGGACAAGATCGCTTATCTCTCCGCCGACATCGACGACGCCCTGCGGGGCGGGGTCATTTATCCCCTGGACATCCCCGCCCAGGTGGGGCAGGTGCTGGGTATGAGCCACTCCCAGCGGATCAATACCCTGGTCAGTGACATTATTGAAACCAGCAGGGGAAAGGGAGATATTCTTCAGTCGGCGGAGAAAAAGGCCGCGATGAGCCTGCTGCGGGAGTTCATGTTTGAGTCGGTGTATCTCAACCCCGTGGCAAAGGGGGAGGAGGGTAAGGCCCAGGAGCTGATCCGCCGCCTGTTTGAGCATTATCTGGACCATTTGGACCGGCTCCCCCAGGAGTATCAGGACATTCGGGAGGCAGAGGGAAAAGAGCGGGCGGTGTGCGACTACATTGCCGGCATGACCGACGCCTATGCGGTGGAACGGTATCAGGAATTGTTTATCCCCAAGGCGTGGACAGTTATGTAGGCCAGACGGGGTCAGGAAAAAAGGTATGACCGTGTCACATTTTGGAAACCATAGGGAAGGAGGGAAGGAGTATGCCCATCCCCGAGCAGTTTATTGACGAGCTGGTGGCCCGGAGCGACATTGCCGATGTGGTGGGGGAGTATGTCTCGCTCACCGCCAAGGGCGCTAATATGTGGGGGCTATGCCCCTTCCACACGGAAAAGACGCCCTCCTTTTCCGTTTCCCGGGACAGGCAGATTTACAAGTGCTTTGGCTGCGGCAAGGGAGGCGGGGTCATCAACTTTGTCATGGAGATGGAGCACCTCAGCTACCCGGACGCTATCCGGCACCTGGCGAAGCGGGTGGGACTGGAGGTTCCGGAGACCGGAGGCAGCGACGAAGGGCGGCGGAAGTACCGCAGGGTTTTGGAGGCCAATAAGGAGGCTGCCCGGTTCTATTACAGCTATTTAGGTTCCCCCGGCGGGGCCGGCGTACGGGAGTATATCGCCCAGCGGCAGATCAGTCCCAAATTTGCCACCCGGTTCGGGCTGGGGGCGGCGCCGGGAGAGTGGGACGCTCTCACCAAGGCGCTTACCGCCAACGGATTCAGCAAGATGGAGCTGATCGACGCGGGCCTTGCCGTGGCGGGGAAGAACGGGGGCGTGTATGACAAGTTCCGTTCCCGGCTTATGCTGCCTGTCATTGACGTACGGGGGGACGTGGTGGGCTTCACCAGCCGGATTTTGCCGGGGCTGGAGGGGGCAAAGTACCTCAACAGTCCCGATACGGTATGTTTTAAGAAAAGCCAACTGATTTACGCCCTGAACTTTGCCAAGGCCACCAAGCGGCCCAATCTGATTTTGGTGGAGGGCAATATTGACGTGATCACGCTCCACCAGGCGGGCTTTGACAACGTGGTGGCCACGATGGGCACCGCCCTCACCGCCGACCACGCCCGCATCCTGTCCCGGTACACCAGGGAGCTGGTGCTTTGCTACGACAATGATGAGGCGGGGAAAAAGTCTACGGAACGGGTGCTGGGAATCCTGAAGGACGCGGCCCTGACAGTGCGGGTCCTCCAGCTCCCCAACGCGGTTGGGGAGGATGGGAAGCCTCTGAAGCAGGACCCGGACGATTTTGTAAAGAAGTTTGGCCCGGCCGCCTTTGAGCGGTGTCTGAACGGCTCGGCGGGGCAGAACGACTATAAGCTGGACGTCCTGTTACAGCGCTCGGACCTGTCTACCGACGAGGGACGGATGGCCTTTCTCCGCTCGGCGGTGGAGACCGTGGGGCGGCTTCAAAGCCCCATCGAGCGGGAGATCTATGGAAACAAGGCCGCCCAGGCTGCGGGTATCAGCGGCTCCGCCTTTGCCCAGGAGGTGGAGCGTTGGAGGAAGGGACAGGCCCGGCAGGCACGGAAGAAGGAGGAACGGCGGGGCTTGGCTCCCGCTGTTTCCCGACAGCCGAAGGCCAGAGAGCTGCGGTACAGCAATATTCGCTCCGGACTGGCGGAGGAGGGCGTGCTGCGGTTGGTGCTGAAGGACCCGGCCCTCTTTTCCTTGGCGGAGGTGGCGCCGGAGCAGTTCTCCTCGCAGCTGTTGGGGAAGGCGTTTCGGCTTCTGAAGGACCGTCACGACAGAAATTTAGGCGTTCAACTCCCTCCCCTAGCGGGAGATTTTACCGCGGAGGAGATGAGCCATCTGGTGGAGGCTACCGAGCAGCCGGAGTCTATGGCCTACGCCAGCCGGGCTATGAAGGACTACATAGAGACGATACAGTCTGAGTACAGAAAGCGGCAGGAGCCGACGGGCTCCGATGTGCTGCTGGAGCTGCGGAAGAAGAAAAGAGAAAAAACGACAATGGAGGATGGAGCATGAGTGAGAAGAAAAACGGAAAGAGCGCCCCGAAGGGAAAGGAACAGGGACCGCAGGTTTCCGCGGAGCAGATGGAGGCGGGAAAGAGCGAGCTGATGAAGCTGCTGGAGGGAGTTCCCGGCGCGGAAAAGGTGGCGGAGCTTCTCAATAAGGGAAAGAAGAAGGGCAAGCTCTCCGCTGTGGAGATGATGGAGGTCCTGGAGGAGCTGAGCCTGGAGAGCGACCAGATGGACAAGCTCTATGATATTATGGAGAATCTGGGCATTGACGCTGCCGGGGACGAGGATGTGCTGCCCGATTTGGACGACTTGGCAGAGGAGGACCTGCTGCCCCCTCCCGAGGAGCTGGAGGAAGCCGAGGAGGTTGGGGAGGAGGAAGTGGTGGACCCCAACGCTCTGGCGGACACCTTTGGCGTGGACGACCCGGTGCGGATGTACCTGAAGGAGATCGGCAAGGTGGACCTGCTCACCAGTGAGGAGGAAATTGCCCTGGCCCAGACCATGGGGCTGGGCGCGGAGGCTGCCGCCACCCTGGAGGAGTCGGGCGGCGATCTGGACGAGGAGACCCGGAAGGAGCTGGAGAAGGCCGTCAGGGCCGGAGAGAGGGCCAAGCAGCGGCTGGCGGAGGCTAATCTGCGGCTGGTGGTGTCCATCGCCAAGCGGTATGTGGGCCGGGG
>CANDEE010000071.1 GCA_947383685.1 uncultured Pseudoflavonifractor sp. | reverse complement strand
AGCGTTTTCCCCCAAGGAAGGGGACAACCCGGTCCCCGGCACGGCCTGGACAGTGGAGCTGGCAGGCCCGCCCTGGCCCGGACTGACGGTCCGTCCCCGGCGGCAGGGAGACACCCTCACTCTCCCTAACGGACACAGCAAGAGCCTTAAGCGGCTCCTCATCGACAAAAAGATTCCCCGGAAAGTCCGGGAAAGCCTTCCTATCGTGGCTGACGCCAGCGGCGTCATTGCCGCCGCCGGACTGGGCCCCAACCTGTCTCACCCCTGCCACAAGCAGGTCAAAATAAAATATACGGAGGAGAAGGAACATGAAGGGAACTGAAATGAGGAATGACATTGACCACGTTTTGATTTCGGAGGAAACGCTACAAAAGCGGGTGGCGGAGCTGGGCGAACAGATCAGCCGGGACTACACCGGAAAGGCCCCCCTTCTTGTCAGCGTCCTCCGGGGCTCCTTCATCTTTATGGCGGACCTGACCCGCCACATCCAGCCCTTCTGCCAGGTCGACTTTATGGCGGTATCCTCCTACGGCTCCGGCACCCAATCTTCGGGCCAGGTAAACATCGTCAAGGATTTGACCGATTCTATTGAGGGCAAGGACATCATTGTCATCGAGGACATTCTGGACAGCGGCAACACCCTCAGCTACCTCTTTCAGCTTTTGAAGGCCCGGAACCCGGCCTCTCTGAAGCTGTGCACCCTGCTGGATAAGCCCTCCCGCCGGACCAAGCCCATCCAGGCCGACTATGTGGGCTTTACCGTTCCCGACGAGTTCGTGGTGGGCTACGGCCTGGACTATGACGAGCTTTACCGCAACCTTCCCTACATCGGCGTTTTGAAGCCCTGTGTATACCAAAAGGATTAAGCTTGATTCCTGAAAGGACGTGTTTCCCTCTTGGATAAAAAGATCAATGCCAGAGACATCGGCTTTTTGAGCATGGTGCTGGTCATTCTAGTGGTAACGGTGTTTGCCCTCCGGGGGCTGCTGGGCGGCTCATCCAACCCCTCCTCGGCGGACATCCGTACCCTGATCGAAAGCCAGCAAGTGGATGTTCTGGAGCTGAAGGACAACAACTTGTCCCTCACCCTGAAGGACGGCTCTCTGGTCACCGCCCGGATTTACAGCACTCCCCTGTTTATTCAGCAGTACGATGAGCTGCTGGCCACCCAAAAGCGGATGGGTGTGCTGAAAAACTACAACTACCTGCCCAGCACTGAGACCTCCTGGTTTTTGGAGCTGCTGCCCTGGCTGGCAGTGTTCGGCCTGTTTGCCCTGCTGTGGTACACCATGATGGTCCGCCAGGGCATGGGCGGAGGCGGGGGCGGAGGCGCCGACCGGGCCGCCCGCTTCAGCCGTGCCCGGACCCGGACGGTGGACGAAAAGGATAAGAAGGTCACCTTTGCCGACGTAGCCGGCTCCGACGAGGAAAAGGCAGAGCTGCAGGAGGTAGTAGACTTTCTCCGGGACCCCCAGCGGTATCTGCAGCTGGGCGCCCGCATCCCCAAAGGCATCCTCCTGGTAGGCCCTCCGGGAACCGGCAAGACCCTTCTTGCCAAGGCTGTCGCCGGAGAGGCGGGGGTCAACTTTTTGTCCATCTCCGGCTCCGATTTTGTGGAGCTCTATGTGGGCGTAGGCGCAGGGCGGGTCCGGGACCTTTTTGACCAGGCCAAGAAGGACTCCCCCGCCATCATCTTTATTGACGAGATCGACGCTGTGGGCCGCCAGCGGGGCGCCGGCCTGGGCGGCGGTCACGATGAGAGGGAACAGACCCTGAACCAGCTCCTTGTGGAAATGGACGGCTTTGCCGCCAACGAGGGCGTAGTGGTCCTTGCCGCCACCAACCGGGTGGACATTCTGGACCCCGCCCTTCTCCGGCCCGGACGCTTTGACCGCCAGGTTTACGTGGGGGCTCCCGACGTAAAGGGCCGGGAGGCAATCCTCCGGGTCCATGCCCGGAACAAGCCTCTGGCAGAGGACGTAGATTTGAACAAGGCCGCCAAGGCCACCGCCAGCTTTACCGGAGCGGACCTGGAGAACCTGATGAACGAGGCCGCCCTCCGGGCTGCCCGGTTCCGCCGCCCGGTCATTACCATGGAGGACATTCAGGAATCGGTCATCAAGGTCCTGGCCGGCCCGGAGAAAAAGAGCCGGGTAGTCATTGAGCGGGAACGGAAGCTCACCGCCTATCACGAGGCAGGCCATGCCCTAGTCATCCACGCCCTCCCCAGCCAGGACCCGGTGCATCAAATCACCATTGTCCCCCGCGGTATGGCGGGAGGCATGACCATTCACCTGCCCAAAGAGGACGTGAGCTACCAGTCCAGGAAGGAACTCACCGACCGCATTGCCGTCTGTCTGGGGGGACGCTGCGCCGAGCAGCTTGTGTTGGGCGACATCTCCACCGGGGCGGGCAGCGACCTCCAACAGGCCAGCCATATCGCCCGGAATATGGTCATGCGCTACGGTATGAGCGACAAGCTGGGCAACGTGGTCTTTGATTCAGGCCACGACGAGGTGTTTATCGGCCGCAGCATGGCCCAGGCCAAGAGCTACTCTGAGGAGGTGGCCGCAGTTATTGACGGAGAGGTCAAGCGCCTGCTGGACGAGGCCTACCAAACCTGTGAAACCATCCTGACCCGGGATAGAGCCTATCTGGAGAAGGTGGCGGCATATCTGTTGGAGCACGAGGTCATGGACGGGGAACAGTTTGAGCGGATGTTCACAGAAAGCTGATCCCTGGTCCCTATTTCCCGGGAAAGGAGGTTCCCCATGAAAAAACGGCGTTTTTCCGCTTTTCTTTGCGCCCTGGTGCTGCTTTGCACCCTGGCTGTGCCTGCTTGGGGCTCCTCCAACACCCCGGTCTACCTGCTGGCTGCCAACGATAAGTTCTGCGACCTTCCCGGCGGGGCCCTTCCCATGGCAGTGGGTAAGGTCATCTATATCCCCTACTCCATCTTTGACCGCAACCTTACCGGAGTAGACCTGGGGGTTTACTACGGCATTACCCTGGAGCACGGCAGCACCGTCCTCACTCTGTACGCCCTCAGCGGAATGCTCACCTTTACGGTGAACGACGGCCAGTGCGTAGACAACCTGGGCAACGCCATGAATTTTCATGCTGTGACCCGGAACGGCGTGCCCTATGTGCCCGCCGCCGCGGTATGCAGCTTTTTCGGACTGCAATATTCCTTCCTGCCCACCACAGACCGGGGGACCGCCATCCGCATTACCAACCCGGCTTCCCCCCATATGGACGACGGAAATTTTCTCACCGCCGCCCGGGGCGCCATGTCCACCCGGTACAACCAGGTGCTTCAAAGCCTCGCCCCCCAGCCTTCTGCTCCGGCTGCCACCCCTACCCCCGCGCCCCCGGTGTCCAGCCGCCCCCCTGAAGGCAGCAACGAGGACGTACGTATCTATCTCTCCATTGACGCCTCTCAGGCTGGAAGCGACCTCACCGGACTTTTTCCCTCCGGAGTCTATGCTCTCTTTCTCTTTACCCCCGACTCCCTCTCTGCCCAAGCCGCCCAGGTACGGAAGGCTGTGGCGGCCGGCCACTCGGTGGGGCTTCTGATAGACGGCTCTTTGGACGCCGAGACCACTCTGGCGCAGTTGGAGGAGGGCAACCGGCTTTTGAACCACATTGCCAGGATCAAGACCCGCATCGTGGCGGGAAGCGGCGGGCTTTCCGGCTCCCTTCGGGACAGCCTGAGGACCGCGGGCTGGGCTGTCTGGAACCCCAGCCACCGAAACGCCGCCAGCCCCTCCACCATCCAGACCGTGTTGGGCAGCCGCCCCTCCACCGTCCGCATGGACTTGACTGCCACCCCCCTTTCCTCCGTAAGCCGGGTGGTCTCTGTCCTCCAACGTAACGGGTATGAGCTGCGGCAGCCTTTGGAAACCGACCTTTAAGAAATCCCCCCATTGGGTTTTGTGTCCCCGGTTGATTGCTGTTAATAAATATTCTTCTTTTAGAATTCTGCACTTTATGGTATCGTGATATAAAGTGTGAATTTGTGAGGTAAACGAGATGATTGAATTAGTAGAGGTTCAATCCGAACACAGGCAGCTTCTATGGAATATCCATCAGAAGTATCTCTATGAAATGACAAACTATTATGACGATGAAATGGATGAGACGGGAAATTACCATTATGGATACTTTGATGCTTATTTTACAGAACCAGAGAGGACAGCATTATTTATATATGATGACAGGACGCTTGTGGGATTTGCTATGATCAATCCATATTCTTATATCAATGAGCATCCTGACCACGTATTGGCGGAATTTACGATTTTTCCGATGCACCGAAAAAGGCATATTGGAAAAGTTGCAGCGGAACTCATTTTGAAAACCTACCGGGGACGTTGGGAAATAAAATACAATGAGAAAAATGTCGGCGCAAAGGCATTGTGGAGTAGAGTAACAGATTCCTATCATCCGGAGAAGCATAGGTATAGTAATGATGAGGTAGTTTTGTCCTTTCTGACTTAATAAAAGGGTGTATAATGATCTGATCGTTTTGAGTCAGGGGCACCGGAAATACGAAAGCGAATTGAGTGTTAAGAAATACCTTTTATCCTCAAAAACAGGCCGACTGTCCCAATAGGGTGGACAGTCGGTTTCTTTTTCTCTATACTACATTTGAAGGGAAAATCCTTTCAGGAAGGAGGCGCTCCCATGGATGTGGAGATTCGTGTCACGCCAGACCGGGATACCCCCGGCCTGGTGCTGGAGGTTCCCGCCCTCACCCCCCAGATGGAGGCCCTGGCCCAGCGGCTGGCCAGGCTGGACGACGGCACCCTCCCCAGTTTTCAGGGGGACAGGACCTTCCTGCTGGAAACAGCCTCCCTTGTCTGCCTCTACGCCCAGGATAAGGGGGTCTACGCCCGGAGCGAAACGGGGGAGGTCTATGCCCTCCGCCTCCGCCTTTACGAGCTGGAGGAGCGGCTGGACAGCCACACCTTTGTCCGTATCTCTCATTCAGAAATCGTAAATCTCAAGCAAATTACCGCCCTGGACCTGACTCTGTCCGGTACCATCAAAATGACCCTCCGGGACGGCTCCGCCTGCTTCGCCTCCCGGCGGTATGTAAAGAAAATAAAACAGGCCCTGGGTTTATAAAGGAGAGATTCCTATGCTGGTAGATGATAAAAAACAGGCTCTCACCCGCGCTCTGGCGGGAGGCGTATTGGGAATGGCAGGCTGTCTTCTGCTGGGATTCCTCGCCCAGCCGGGGTGGCTGTTCGGCGCATCCCCTACCTGGAATATCCGGGATTTTTGCTTTTGCTTTAACTCCCGTGTGCCGGAGGGTTTGGGGACGGCTCTGGCCTTCCTTCTTTGGTTCCTTTTTGGGGCAGAGACGGGCGTCGCCACCCTGCCCTTTGCCGATGGTGGAAAGGCCCTTTTCCTCCGCTCTCTCTGCCACTTTGGGACTATGGCTCTGACCCTGTGGGCCTGGGTACTGCTGAATTTTACCTATGAGCCTCTCCCCGGACTGGCCCTCACCTTCCTGCTCCCCTTCGTCCTGGTCTATCTTCTCATCTGGCTGGGCCGCTGGGTGGGCTGGTACGCCGAGGTAGGCCAAATCCGGAAAAAATTGGGGCTGGCTGCCAAGCCCTCTTTTCTCAAGTGGCAGGAGACTCTGCCCCACGTGGCCTTTGCCGGACTCCTTTGCTTTCTGGTACCCACCGTCCTGCGGCTGTGCGATGATGTAGTCCCCGTCCTCAGTATGTTCTTTGCCTTTCTTCTCCTTCCCCTGGCAGGCTTCTTTTCCGCCCTTTCCCTGGGCCGGCGGCAGGGCTTTTGCCCCCTTTACCCCCTGTCCTGCCTATTGTTTACAGTTCTGTTTGTTCTTACTGCCCGGCTTTATTCCAATATAGCGGACGGCAACCTTCTCCCCATTGCGCTCCTCTCCCCCCTCTTTGGCAACCTTCTTGGCACAGGAATAAAGACATGGAAGGGGATGGCGTGAGTGATGGCCGTTGTTTTTGTCCTTCCCATTGCACTGGCCTTTGTTTTGGGGTATCTTCAATTTTTAGCTGCCCTATATATAGAAGACCGGGTGGTGCGGAGCCTGCTTCTGCTCCCTCTGCCCGGCCTTACCATTCTGGCGGGAGGAGCCTTCTTTTACCGGTTTCTCCATCTGCCTCCCTCCTTTTTAGGGCCTTTTTTCTCTGACGAATTTTTTTGTTTTCTCGCCTCTGCCGTCATTCTTTTGGGCGTCTTGATCGGCGGAGGCATGGGGTCCCACGCCCGCCGAAAAAGGTGAGCGCCTATATCCTTGAAAAAGGACTTGTAAAATCTTCTTTTCTCTCCTATAATAAGGATTACGGCATCCTAAACCATGGAGAGAGGAAGTAATCCACATGGATCGCACCCATATTTCTCAAATCTTTGCGGACCAAACCCGTTTTGGCGGTCAGACCATCACTGTCTGCGGTTGGGCCAAAACCATCCGGGACATGAAGACCTTTGGCTTCATTGAGCTCAACGACGGCTCCTGCTTCACCAACCTGCAGGTGGTCATGGACGCCAACGCGCTGGAAAACTATAAGGAGATCGCCGGACAGAACGTGGGCGCGGCCCTTATTGTCACCGGTACGGTAGTGCTGACCCCCGAGGCCAAGCAGCCCCTGGAGGTCAAGGCCGCAACCATTGCGGTGGAGGGCGTCTCCACCCCCGACTACCCCCTCCAGAAAAAGCGCCACAGCGTGGAGTTTTTGCGGACCATTCAGCATCTGCGCCCCCGCACCAACCTCTTTTCCGCCACCTTCCGCGTGCGGAGCACAGCGGCTTACGCCATCCACAATTTCTTCCAGGAGCGGGGCTTTGTCTATGTCCACACCCCCATTATCACCGCCAGTGACTGCGAGGGGGCGGGGGAAATGTTCCGGGTGTCCACCATGGACCCGGAGGACCTCCCCCGGACCGAGGATGGGAAAGTGGACTTTACCCAGGACTTCTTTGGTAAGCCCGCCAGCCTCACCGTGTCGGGCCAGCTCAACGCGGAAAACTTTGCTATGGCCTTTGGGGACGTATACACCTTCGGCCCCACCTTCCGGGCGGAAAAGTCCAATACTCAGCGCCACGCCGCCGAGTTCTGGATGATCGAGCCGGAGATGGCCTTCTGCGATC
>CANDEE010000070.1 GCA_947383685.1 uncultured Pseudoflavonifractor sp. | reverse complement strand
GGATAAAGCCCATGTCCAGCATCCGGTCGGCCTCGTCCAGCACCACCGTCTCCACATGATCCAGCCGCACCGTCCGCCGCTTCATGTGGTCCATCAGCCGCCCGGGGGTCGCCACCACGATCTGGGGGTGCTTTTTCAGCTGGGTGATCTGCCTTTCGATGGGGGCGCCGCCATAAAGCACCACCGTGCGCACCCCTTCCTTAAACTCGCACAGCAGCCGCAGCTCCTCCTGGATCTGGATCGCCAGTTCCCGGGTGGGAGCCAGCACCAGAAAGTTTACGTCGGTGGATTCCGGGTCGGCGTGCTCCACCATGGGAATCCCAAAGGCAAAGGTCTTTCCCGTTCCGGTGGGGGCCTTGGCGATCACGTCCCTGCCCTCCATAAAATAGGGAATGGCCCCGGACTGGACGGGGGTGGAGCGCTCATAGCCCTTTTTTTGGAGGGCCTTCATAATTTCCGGGGATAACCCCATCTCATCGTACCGCTTGATCTCGGTAATTGTCTGGCCGTTAATTTCCATATGGCAAACCCTTTCTTCTTTCGTAATGGAGCCTCAGGCGGCGATGGTCTCCGCCAGCACCGCCACCACCGGAAGGGTGAGGATACTGAGCAGGGTGGAAAAGCTGACCAGCTCGGCAGTGCGCTCGGGGCTGCGGTTAAATTTCTCCGCAAACATGCTGGTCACCCCCGCGGCGGGCGCGCCGGACAAAATGACCGCCGCCACATACAAAAGATGGTTGTCCCGGAAGGGCAGCATGACCACCATGGTGACAAGAGGGATGAGCAGCAGCTTAATGGCGGAGCCCTCATAGAGCTTCTTATCCTTTAAAAGACTTCCCAAATCAGCCCGGGCCAGCTGGGCGCCAATGACGATCATCGCCAGGGGGGTATTGAGACTCCCAATAAAGCCCACCGCCTTATAAAGAGGTCCCGGCAGGGTCGTCCGGGTCAAAAACAGGGGAATTCCTCCCAGCATTCCCAGCACGCCGGGGGTGACGATCATCTTTTTCAGGGAAAATTTCTTCTCCCCGCTCATCAGCACCAGCCCGTGGCTCCAGGTCCACAGGTTAAAGACCACCAGAGCCACCACGGCGAAAATCACCGCCTCGTCCCCCATAATGGCCTGAATCAATGGGATGCCCATAAAGCCCGTGTTGCCGTACATGGCCCCAAACCGGAAGGGAATCCGCAGGTCCGGCTCATCCTTTCGGAAGAAAAAGCTCACCATAACGGCATAGAGGGCATAGCACCCCATCTGGCACAGAACCCCCAGGCCCAGGGTCTTGAGGAGGGCGTCGTCATAGCTGGTCTGAAAGGAGTCGATGATAATACAGGGGGTCACCACATAGAGGAGCAGGGTGGAAAACTCCGTGGTGCCGTGGGAGCTGATCTTCCCCAGCTTTCCCATCCCAAACCCCACTCCCATCATGAGAAAGAGGGTGGCTACCTGGCCCAAAACCACAATAAAACGTTCCAGCATAATCTGACACGACCTTTTTCGTTCAATTATTTTGCCATCCAGCCCGTGGCCCTATACTGCAGGGCCTCCGCCAGATGGGCCGCCTGAATCTCCCCGCCGCCGTCCAAATCCGCGATGGTCCGGGCCACCCGGAGGATGCGGTCATACCCTCTGGCCGTCAGCCCCATCCGTTCAAAGGCGCCCTTCATCATGGCCTGACAGCCGCTGTCCAGGGCGCAGAAGGCTTCCAGCTCCCCCCGGCCCATTTGGGCGTTGCAGAGGACGCCCTCCGTCCCAAACCGCTCCGCCTGAAGGGCCCGGGCTCCGTCCACCCGTTTCTTAATGACTGCCGAGGGCTCTCCCTCCGGCTTTTCCGCCAGGGTGCCAAAATCCGGGGGCGGCACGTCCACCACCAGGTCGATCCGGTCCAGCATGGGACCGGAAATTTTGTGCTGGTACTTCTCCACATCCCTTGGCCCGCACCTGCAGCGGCTTGAATAGCCGTACCATCCGCATTTACAGGGGTTCATGGCGCACACCAGCATAAACCGGGCAGGGAACACCTCGCTGCCCGCAGCCCGGCTGATTTGGACCCGGCCCTCCTCCATAGGCTGGCGGAGGACCTCCAGCACGTCCTTGTGAAACTCGGGCAGCTCATCCAAAAACAGCACCCCATGATGGGCCAGGGAAATTTCTCCCGGACGGATGAGGGGATTGCCTCCCCCCGCCATGCCTATGGCGGAGATGGTGTGGTGGGGAGAGCGGAAGGGCCGCCGGCTCAGCATGGGCCGCTCCTTTGTGGTCAGTCCCAGCACCGAGTGGACGGCGGTAGCCTCCAGCGCCTCCTTCTCGGACAGCTCCGGCAGGATAGAGGGAAGCCGCCGGGCCAGCATGGACTTGCCCGAGCCGGGAGGGCCTATCATTAAAATATTATGCCCTCCGGCGGCGGCAATTTCCAACGCCCGCTTTACGTTTTCCTGCCCCTTCACCTCGGCAAAATCGGGCTGGGGAGGCTCCTCCGCCCCGGAGGTCCAGGCCTGGGCGGGCAGGATTTTCTCCTCTCCTCTCAAATGGGCCGCCAGTTCGGAGACATGGGCTACGGGGTAAACGGTCAGTCCCTTTGCCAGCGTGGCCTCGGGGGCGGCGTCGGCGGGAACAAACAGCTCCTCGATCCCCGCCGCCTTTGCCGCCAGAGCCATGGGCAGCATGCCGGGTACGCTCCGCACCGCCCCGGAAAGAGACAGCTCCCCCACAAAGGCGGCCCTTTCTCCGGGCCGGGGAAGCTGGCCGTTGGCGGTAAGAATCCCCACCAGAATGGGCAGGTCGTAGGCCGTGCCTCCCTTTTTCCGGTCCGCGGGGGCCAGATTTACCGTGATACGGGAGACGGGAAACTGGAATCCGCAGTTTTTCACCGCCGAGCGTACCCGGTCCCGGGCCTCCTTTACGGCGGCGTCGGGAAGTCCCCCTACGTCAAAGTTGGGCAGGCCTCCGGCCAGGTCGCACTCACAGGTCACCTCATAGCCCTCCACCCCGTGGAGGCCCAGGGTCCGCACCTGGGTCATCATGGCTTCCGCCCCCCCTCTTTTCCGCAATTAGAATCAGTATAGCATATATTCCCAAAAAATGCTATGGGCGGAGGAATTTTTTAGGGGTCCGAAAAAAGCATAAAATCCTTTTAAATTTCAATTTACATTCACATACAAAACAAGTATAATATTTTTGTCTATTTTGGGCAAAGGTCCCAAACCAAAAACAACAGCAAAGGAGAATCCCCACATGAAGAAAAGAATCACCGCCCTTGCACTGGCCTTCGTCATGGTCATGGGAACGGTTGCCCTGGCAGCCGGGACAGAGAAAAGCATCACTGTCACCCCTATGGGCCTGAACATCAACGGCCAGGCCGTCACCCCCACCAAGTCTGACGGCACCCCTGCCGAGGTGTTTGCCTACGACGGCACCACTTACGCCCCCGTGCGTTACCTGGCTGAGCTGCTGGACATCGACGTGGTGTGGGACAAGAACGATTCCAACACCGCCAAGCTGGCAAACGTGCCGGGCTTCACCGCCCCCGCCGCCTCCACCGCCCTGACCGATGGCGTTTACACCGGCGTGGGTACCGGCAGGAACGGCGATGTGACCGTGGAGGTCACCGTCTCCGGAGGAGCCATTTCCGCCGTCAAGGTGACCGGTCACAGCGAGACCGCCGGCATCAGCGATCCCGCCATTGAGCGCATCCCCGCCGCCATTGTGGCTGGCCAGTCCGTGGCGGTGAACACCGTTGCCGGCGCCACTCTTACCAGCAATGCCATTCTGGACGCCGTCAAGGACTGCGTCAAGCAGGCCGGCGGCGATCCCGCCACCTTCGGCACTGCCTCCAAGCCCGCCACCAGCGGCAAGACCGTGGAGTATGACGCCGACATCGCCATCGTAGGCGCCGGCGGAGCCGGACTGATGGCTGCCCTCACCGCCAGCGAGGGCGGCGCCAAGGTGGTCGTGTTGGAGAAGGGCGCCAACGCCGCCGCCTCCAACTTCTCCCTCTGCGGCGGCCCCGCCGGCGCGGAGACCAAGCTGGCCAAGGAGTCCGGCATCACCGTCACCAACAAGGAGGTCTTTGACCACCTCTACTCCTTCGCTAACACCACCGTGGACGCCAAGCTTCTGTGGGAGGTCTGGTGCCGGGCCGGTGTGGCCATCGACAATATGATGGACCTGGGCATCCCCTTCCGGGACGTAAATGAGGACACCTACGGCGTGGGCTACCGGGCCCGTCACTCCTTCGGCGTCCGCGGTATCGACCGGGTGACCCCCATTACCACCGCTATAGAGAAAAACGGCGGACAGTTCCTCTATGAGACCCCCGGCGAGCACATCATTATGGAGAACGGCAAGGCTGTGGGCGTTCAGGGCACCAACGCCAATGGCGATACCGTCATTGTCCACGCCAAGGCTGTTATGACCTGCACCGGCGGCTTCCAGGGCAATAAGGAGATGCTGAAGGAGCACTTTGGCGACATCAACGTCATCTCCCTGGGCAGCAACACCCCCACCGGCGACGGCATCAACATGGTGCTGGAGGCTGGCGGCCAGCTGGACCGGAACTTCGGCGTTCTGGGCGATGAGTTCAAGAGCAACAACGTGAAGGCTACCACCGCCAACAACGCCAACCTGACCTTCTGGCTGTACGGTGGTCTGTTTGTGGATCGGGACGGCGACCGCTTTATCAATGAAAAGAAGATCGCCGACTTCCCCCTTGCTATGGGCGGTGAGGCCATTCTCCGTCAGGGCAAGGTCTACGCCGTCATGGGCGAGGAATACTACAAGGCCTGCACCACCGAGGGCAAGGGTATCATCAGCTACCTGGGCGACCCTGATAACTGGGCCTCCAAGGCCGGCCTGCGTGTAAAGGATGGTCTGACTGCCGCCCCTGAGCAGCTCCAGGAGGCCATCAACGATGGCTGGGCCATCAAGGCCGATACCCTGGCTGAGGCGGCCGAGTACTTTGGCCTGGAGAACCTGGAGAAGACCGTGGCTGAGTACGACGCCAACTGCGCCAAGGGCGTGGATCCCGTCTACGGCAAGGCCGCCAACTTTATGAAGGCCATTGGCAAAGGCCCCTACTACGTCTTTGAGTACGAGCCCGCCGCCTGGTCCACCTTTGGCGGCGTCAAAACCGACAGCTACCTGCGGGCCGTGGGCGCCAACGGCGATGTGATCCCCGGCCTGTACTGCGGCGGCTGTGAGGTAGGCAGCTACTACGCCGTGCCCTACTTCGACGGCCCCGGCTCCTGCGTGGGCATTGCCATCGGCTCCGGTGTCTGGGCCGGTGAGAATATGCTCTCCTATATCGGCAAATAATTTTGTTTTTCCCTTTGGGCGGGGCCGCTTGATGCGGCCCCGCCCTCCCATTTGTCCCTAAAATCATCCATTTCGTCCAGATGATATTTTCTTTTTCTTTCTATTCGAAAATTTACCGCACTTTACACAAAAAACCTCCCCGAAACTTTTCCCAAACGGTTTACAAATCACAAAGCAAGTGTTAAAATGAAAACGCTATGTGTAGCTTCGATTGACAAGGGCAAACACGGTTTTGCGGGGCCCAAGCCGCCCCCGGACTGCGTTGTGCCTCCTTGCCTTACGCCAGTAAGGCTGCATCGGCCACCTTGCCGGGAACGCCTTGGGCTCCCGCAAAACTCCCTTGGATCCCAGAGGGCTCCAAGGGGTGGGATGGCAAGGCTGCACCCCGCAGGCGGGCTATTGCCCGTCAAGGGGGAAAACGCCGCCAGCACGCCCTTTGGGGCCCTCTGGGACGCGTTTCCCCTCGTCAATCGAAGCTATCCCCTGTCTCAGCATGATTTGCGAAAAACCAGAAGGAGGAATCGTTCAAATGGCAAGACAGTTCAAATCCATGGACGGTAACACCGCGGCAGCGCATGTCAGCTATGCGTTTACCGAGGTGGCGGGCATTTACCCCATTACCCCGTCCAGCCCCATGGCCGACTATGTGGACCAGTGGTCCGCCGCCGGCCGGAAAAACATCTTTGGCAACACCGTCCGGGTCATCGAGATGCAGTCCGAGGCCGGCGCGGCGGGCACCGTCCACGGCTCTCTGGCCGCCGGCGCGCTGACCACCACCTACACCGCCTCCCAGGGCCTGCTGCTGATGATCCCCAATATGTACAAGATCGCCGGCGAGCTGCTGCCCTGCGTGTTCCACGTGTCCGCCCGCACCGTGTCCAGCCACGCGCTGAACATCTTCGGCGACCACTCCGACGTCATGGCCTGCCGCCAGACCGGCTTTGCCATGCTGGCCGAGGGCAGCGTCCAGGAGGTCATGGACCTGGCCCCCGTGGCCCATCTGGCCGCCATCAAGGGCCGGGTGCCCTTCGTCAACTTCTTTGACGGCTTCCGCACCTCCCACGAGATCCAGAAGATTCAAATCTGGGACTACGACGACCTGGCTGAGATGGTGGATATGGACGCCGTCAAGGCCTTCCGCGAGCGGGCCCTGAACCCCGAGCGGCCTGTCATGCGCGGCTCCCACGAGAACGGCGACGTGTTCTTCCAGCACCGGGAGGCCTGCAACAAGTTCTACGATGAGCTCCCCGCCATCGTGGAGGAGTACATGGGCAAGATCAACGCCAAGCTGGGCACCGACTACCAGCTCTTTAACTACCACGGCGCTCCCGACGCTGACCGGGTCATCATCGCCATGGGCTCCATCTGCGATGTGGCCGAGGAGGTCATCGACTACATGAACGCCCACGGCGAGAAGGTGGGCCTTGTAAAAGTCCGCCTGTACCGCCCCTTCCGGGCCGACAAGCTCATCGCCGCCATCCCCCAGACCGCCAAGAAGATTGCGGTGCTGGACCGCACCAAGGAGCCCGGCTCCCTGGGCGAGCCTCTCTACCAGGACGTCATCACCGCCCTGGCCGAGAACGGCATTACCGACAAAATTGTGGTGGGCGGCCGGTACGGCCTGGGCTCCAAGGACACTCCCCCCGCCAGCGTCTTTGCCGTCTTTGAGGAGCTGGGCAAGGCCGCTCCCAAGCGGGAGTTCACCATCGGCATTGTGGACGACGTCACCGGCCTCTCCCTGGAGGAGAAGCCCGCCCCCAACACCGCCGTGGCCGGCACCGTGGAGTGCAAGTTCTGGGGCCTGGGCGGCGACGGCACCGTGGGCGCCAACAAGAACTCCACCAAGATCATTGGCGACCACACCGACAAGTACATCCAGTCTTACTTCCAGTATGACTCCAAAAAGACCGGCGGCGTGACCATCAGCCACCTGCGCTTTGGCGACAAGCCCATCCACAGCCCCTACTACATCAACAAGGCCGACTTCGTGGCCTGCCACGTGCCCTCCTACATCATCAAGGCCTTCCCCATGGTCCGGGACGTGAAGGACGGCGGCACCTTCCTCATCAACTGCCAGTGGAACGATGAGGAGCTGGATAAGCATATGCCCGCCGTAGCCAAGCGCTACATTGCCGAGCACAAGATCAACGTCTACACCATCAACGCCATTGACCTGGCCATTGAGATCGGCATGGGCAAGCGGACCAACACCATTCTCCAGTCCGCCTTCTTCGCCCTGGCCAACGTGATGCCCCAGGACGAGGCCATCAAGTACATGAAGGACGCCGCCGAGCACTCCTACCTGAAGAAGGGCCGGGACGTGGTGGAGCTGAACTGGA
>CANDEE010000069.1 GCA_947383685.1 uncultured Pseudoflavonifractor sp. | reverse complement strand
TGGTACGGCTGGAGGGACTCGAACCCCCGACCTACTGGTTCGTAGCCAGTCACTCTATCCAGCTGAGCTACAGCCGCATACCGTCTTTCTTGACAGCTTGATTATTTTAGCACAGGGAAGTGGAAAATGCAAGCCTTTTTTCCGCGAAACTCCAATTTTCTTTTCTAATGATTCTCCGTTCTGTCCTTGTTGCAAATGGAAGTTTATGGTATGATAAAAATATCCAGATTCGGCGCCGTGAAAGCTGCGGCAGGATACAACACTAAGGAGGTAACTGTTATGGACAAGTTTCGTCTGGACGGCAAGGTGGCCCTTATCACCGGGGCCAGTTACGGTATCGGATTTGCCATCGCTACCGCAATGGCGGAGGCCGGAGCTACCATCGTGTTCAATGATATCAAGCAGGAACTGGTGGATAAAGGATTAGCAGCTTATAAAGAGGCGGGTATCCCTGCTCACGGCTATGTCTGTGACGTGACCGATGAGGACGCAGTGAACACCTTAGTGGAGAAGGTCACCAAAGAAGTGGGCCACATTAACATATTGGTCAACAACGCCGGTATTATCAAGCGGATTCCCATGTGCGAGATGAAGGCTTCCGAATTCCGTCAGGTCATTGATGTGGACCTAAATGCCCCCTTTATTGTGTCCAAGGCTGTCATCCCTGATATGATTCAGCAGGGAGGCGGTAAGATTATTAACATCTGCTCCATGATGAGCGAGCTGGGTCGGGAAACTGTCTCCGCCTATGCCGCCGCCAAGGGCGGCCTGAAGATGCTGACTCGGAACATTGCCAGCGAATACGGTGAGTTCAACATCCAATGTAACGGCATCGGTCCCGGTTATATTGCCACACCTCAGACTGCGCCCCTCCGGGAGCTTCAGCCTGATGGCAGCCGTCATCCCTTTGACCAGTTCATTATTTCCAAGACTCCTGCTGCTCGATGGGGAGACGCTGCCGACTTGGGCGGCCCCGCCGTGTTCCTGGCTTCCGCAGCCTCTGATTTTGTCAACGGTCACATCCTCTATGTGGATGGCGGCATTTTGGCCTATATCGGGAAGCAACCCAAATAAAACATTCCAAAATATTCAAAACGGAGGACCCAATCTCTATGGGTCCTCCGTTTTTGTATGCCCTTGACTTGAAACAGCAAATTTTCGTTGACGAAAAAAGGAAAATGTTTTATGATTATAAAAAATGGACAGTTTGACGGACGGTATGGATAAATCGGATATGTAGAAAGGCTTGCCAAGCAGAATGCTCTGGGAAACAGCGAATGGAAGTTGGCAACTGGAGGATTGAAGAATGAACAATATCCTGTTTGTAGGGGAGCATCCCCGTACATATGATGTGCGATGGCACAGTCATGACCACTGGGAACTGGTATATTGTACCAGCGGTCAGGGGGCATTTAAGTTTGAGAGCGGCGCTGTCATGAACTACCGGGCTGGGGAGGCGGTGGCCATTCCACCCAACGAGCTCCACGCCAATTCCAGTCAGGAAGGGTTTACCAATATTCACTTGACTATTCAAAATCCCAGTTTTCCTTTTCGGGGGAGCTTTTTGGTCAGTGATGATGCGGATCACCATTTGGGAATTGCCTTTTCGCAAGCAAAATATTACTTTTCCTCTGACGTGAGGAAGCGGGAGCTGGTATTAGCGGCCCTGGGAGAGCTGATTTCCAGTTATATGATTGTCTATCACAGCAACCGGGAGTTTTCGGAGCCGGTGGACCAAATCCGCACCAGTATCATTCAGAATTATGCCGATCCGGCCTATGCGTTGGACGAGACAATCCGCCAAATGCCGTTTAATTATGATTATCTTCGTAAGCTGTTCAAAAAGGAGATGGGAGTGACGCCGCTGGAGTATATGATCCGCCTGCGGATGAAGAAGGCGGAAACCATGCTTACCGCTATGTGGACCAATGAGTATTCCATTGCGGAGGTGGCGGAGCAGTGTGGCTTTGACGATGCTCTTTATTTTTCGCGGGTATTCAAGAAAAACTTTGGCTGCTCTCCTTCAAAATTTGCTAAGTCAGACGGAAAAGGGAGAAGTAATGGTCCGGAAAAGCAGAATCCCTGAATATATTTGTGGAAATACCGTATCCGTTTTTTGAATAAAACGTGTCGGATCAGATATAGGGTTTCATGATTTGACGGATTATAATGGAAAGCAACGGAATGATAAAAAGGAGGATATACTTATGACAAACATTTTTGATTTGACCGGAAAGGTAGCGCTGGTCACCGGTGGCGCCCGCTCCATAGGCTTGGCTCTGGGAATCGGCTTGGCCCAGGCCGGGGCTACGGTATGCTTTAACTGCACCAGCGAAAAGAGCAGGGATGAAGGGTTGAAAGCCTATGAAGCAGCGGGTGTGCAGGCCAAGGGATTTGTGGCCGACGTATCTGATGAAGCCTCTGTGAAAAAGCTGGTGGCGAACATTGAGTGCCAGGTGGGCATGATTGACATCCTGGTTAACAACGCCGGCATCAATAAGCGGGTTCCACTGGTTGAAATGGAGGTGGAGGACTTCTCCAAGGTGGTCAGCGTGGATTTGGTGGCTCCTTTTATCGTCAGCAAGGCCGTTCTCCCTGGTATGATCGCCAAGGGACATGGCAAAATTATCAACATCTGTTCCATGATGAGCGAGTTGGGACGGCCCACTGTGGCGGCCTACGCCTCCGCCAAGGGCGGCCTGAAAATGCTGACCCGAAACATCTGTGCGGAATATGGTGCAGCCAATATCCAGTGTAACGGTATCGGTCCCGGCTACATAGCTACTGATCTGACTGCGCCGTTGCGGGAGCCCCAGCCAGATGGTACGCCCCATCCCTTTGACCAGTTTATTAAAGAGCGGACCCCGGCCGGACGTTGGGGCGCGCCCAAGGATTTGATGGGGCCGGTAATCTTCCTGGCTTCCGAAGCCAGTGACTTTGTCAACGGGCATGTCCTCTATGTAGACGGTGGCATTTTGGCCTATTTGGGGAAATAGGCGATGAATATCAAAGGCTTTTGGAATGCTGTCCTGCGGCAAGATGCAAATGAAATTCGGCAGTATTTTAAGCCGTCTGCATATATTAACTGGCATTGCACAAATGAACATTTTACTGTTGAGGAGTTTATTCAGGTCAATTGTGAATATCCGGGAAGATGGAAAGGAATCGTTGAGCGCATTGAGCAGATTGACGATTTGATTGTGACCGTTACAAAAGTTCTCTCTGAAGAGGATGGAGCATCTTTTCATGCAGTATCTTTTTTCAAAGTAGAAGGCGATAAAATTGCCGCCATTGATGAATATTGGGGCGATGATGGTCCGGTTCCTCGGTGGAGGCAGGATAAGCATATTGGAACGCCGATTTGATGTCGGCATGAGGATAGAAGAAGGAAAATGAGGAAGAACGGGGACAAAGAGGCGGAGAGTTTATCAAACTCTCCGCCTCTTTTACTTGAGAATTCAGAAATATTGAGCCATTTTTACAATGCCTGCCTACTTCTTTATCGACCGGTTTTTATCTCTGGATGCGCCCAGAGCCGTCGCCCCCGGCTAATTTTTCTACCTCGGCCACGGTCATCATGTTGTAGTCGCCCTCGATGGAATGCTTGAGGGCGGAGGCTGCCACGGCAAACTCTACTGCGGCCTGGGTATCCTTACCGGTGAGGATACTGTATATGAGGCCGCCGCCAAAGCTGTCGCCGCCGCCCACACGGTCAATGATGTGCAGGTCGTACTTCTTAGAGAAACAATACTCGTCTTTTGCTACATTGTAGAGCATGGCAGACCAGCCGTTGTCAAAGGCGGAATGGCTCTCCCGAAGGGTGATAGCCACCATCTCAAAGCCAAACTTGTCTGCCAGCTGCTTGGCTACGGACTTGTAGCCCTCGTGATTCAGGGTGCCGCCGTAGATGTCGGTGGCCTCGGCCTCAATGCCAAACACATCCTTGGCATCCTCCTCATTGGAGATGCACACGTCAACATACTGGCACAGCTCTGTCATAGCAGCCCGGGCCTGGTCGCGGGTCCACAGCTTGCCACGGTAGTTTAAGTCACAGGAAATCTTGATACCCTTTGCCTTGGCAGCTTTGCAGGCCTCTTTGCAAATCTCTACCACGTTGGGGCCCAGGGCCGGAGTAATACCTGTAAAGTGGAACCACTCCACACCGTCAAAAATCTTGTCCCAGTCAAAGTCGGCGGTAGTGGCCTCCTGAATGGCAGAGTGTGCCCGGTCATAAATACAGACAGAACCGCGCTGGGAGGCACCCTTTTCATTGTAGTAAATGCCCACACGGTCTCCGCCGCGGGTGATAAGGGAGGTATCCACGCCAAAGCGGCGCAGAGAGTTGACTGCCGCCTGGCCGATGGCGTGGGCGGGGAGCTTGGTGACATAGGCCACATCGATGCCGTAGTTAGCCAGGGAGACAGCCACGTTGGCCTCGCCGCCGCCGAAGGTGAATTCCAGATGATCGGCCTGAACAAAACGCTCGTAGTTGTAGGGCTGGAGACGAACCATGACCTCTCCAAAGGTAATTACTTTTGCCATTTTGGTGTTCCTCCTAAATATTTATTGTGATCGGGTGCTTACTTCTGCATGAGGTGGATGGCAAAACCGCCGACCTCACCTTTGATGTAGATGGCCTTGGTTTTGCCCTTGGCGTCCAGAACCCGGCTTTCCTCTATGAATTCCACACCCTGGCGGCTCAGGTGATAGATGGCCCGGTCTACGCTGTTGGTTCCGATGGCAATATGACCGTTGGTGCCGCGGGCATCGGGCTTCTTCATGCACTCCACAGCCTTGCCAGCAAAGTTGGAGGAGTTGCCGGCCTTGTACTCCAGGCCAAAGAGGGAGCACAGGACCTTGGCGACCTTCTCAGCCTCCTCGGCGCTGCCACAGTTGATACCCACATGGGCCAGAGAGAAGCCCAACATGGTTTTGACCGCTTCCTTGCTGATGGAGGTGATCTCGTCCCACTTTTCGCCCTCAATGAGATCTTTCTTCACCATCCAGGTGCCGCCCACGGCGGAAATCTGCTCATAGGACAAATAATCCATCAGATTTTTGGTGTTGACGCCGCCGGTACACATCCAAGAGGCGGTCTTCAACGCGGCGCCAATATTTTTCAGCATAGCTACGCCGCCGTTGGCCTCAGCGGGGAAGAACTTCAGAACCTCACAGCCCTGGTTCATGGCCTGCTGCATTTCGCCGGGGGTGGCGGTGCCGGGGACCATAAGACCGCCTTTGTCAATGACGTGTTGGGTGACCTTGGGATCATAACCGGGAGCCACAATGAAGGATACTCCAGCGGCCATAGCCCGGTCGGCCTGATCGGTGGTCAGGACTGTGCCTGCGCCCAGAAGCATATCCGGGACTTCCTTGGCAATGGCACGGATAGCGTCCTCGGCAGCGGCGGTGCGGAAGGTAACCTCAGCGGCGGGGAGTCCGCCGGCTACCAGAGCCTTGGCCAGAGGGACCGCTTTGCTGGCGTCCTCAATGGCGATAACGGGAATAATGCCGATCTCACTGATCCTTTTTAGAACTTCATTCATAGTGATCTCTCCTTCCGGGGTGTCCACAACCCCATATTAAAAATATCATACCTTTTTTTGCCTAAAATGTCTATGGAAGATTCGGCATAATACTGAGAAGATTTGAACCTGATAAAGAAAAAATTGTGAAAAATGCGAAAGGGAAGATCAGGCTTCGGGGAGGACTGCTTCTGTGGAGGGCCGGACGGAGCGGGCGTAGTCCCGAGGCGTCACTCCATATTCGGTACGGAAAGCCCGGTAAAATCCGGCGTAATCTCCAAATCCGCAGCGGCTGTATACCCGGCTGGGGGATTCTCCTTCTGCCATAAGCAGTCGGGCGTTAAGAAGGCGCTTTTTCAAAATATAGCGGTGAACGCTGGTCCCCACCTGACGGTTAAACTCATGACTTAAGTGGTATTTGCTTACAAAACACTGACCTGCCAGCAGGTCCAGAGAAAGAGGCTCGCCGTAGTGCTGATTGACATACTCTACGGCGGCGGCAACCACCCGGCTGGAGCGGGAGGGTTCCTCAAACCGCCCGCTGTCCTGCTCGGCCATACGGTTCACTGCTACCAAAAGCTGTGTGAGAATGCTCTCACGTAGCAGGTCCGAACCATATCCGGCAGAGTCGTATTCCTGCCAAAGCATCTCAAAAAGAGAATGGATGAGCCGTTGCTCCTCTGGTTTTAGTTTGAGCAGATTGCCATAATTTGGCCGCCCTGGGTCAAAACACCGGCAAAGATCAGTGCGTCCGGTGGAGAGCTTCCGCAAAAGCTGTGGGTCTACCCAAAGAGTGTAACGCTCGTAGACAGAGGTTTCGGAGCGAATACAGACCTGATGAAGTTCACGTGGATTGATAAGCAGCATTTCTCCCGGCATTACCCGGTAAAGGCGGCTTTCGATGGTATAGGTTACATCGCCGGAGAGAAGAAAGTATACCTCATAAAAATCATGGTGATGGAGTTGGACGTCCTGCAAGTATGCGTCCCGTTTGAATTGTAATTCAAAATCAGGACGGATCATGACCTGTCGGGGGTCAAATTCTTGTGGATGGACCATGATTGCCGCCTCCTTTCTTTCAATTTTTATCATAAAGGGGAAAGAGAGGCTTGTCAACGGGAAAACCGCAAGTTATGCAATGTGCGCCGCAAAGAATACTATTGGAAAAAATATGCTGGAAAGCTATAATAGTATCAGTAAAACCAGTTCGCCAAGGACAAATTATAATTTATGGAGGAGATCGGCATGGAGAAACTTAACTATGAGGTTCTGAAAAAGTCAGGCTACGATGGTTATATCCTGGAAAAAGCGCCGGAGAAGGTCCTGCAATTTGGTGAAGGCAACTTCCTGCGGGCGTTTGTGGATTATTGGTTCGATATGTCCAACGAAAAGGTGGGCTGGAACGGTAAATGTGTGCTGGTGCAGCCCATTGGCGGCGGACTTTCCAAGCTTATCAATGAGCAGGAGGGTTTGTATACGCTCTACCTCCGGGGTATGGAGAATGGAGAGAAGATAGACCGGAAGCGGGTCATTTCCTCTGTTTCCCGTTGTCTGAATCCCTATGAGAAGGAAGGCTTCGACGCCATGATGGAGGTGGCTGTCTCCGATGATTTGGAGTATGTTGCCTCCAACACCACCGAGGCCGGTATCGTTTATGACCCTGCTTGCCAACTCTCCGATGTGCCCTGTTCCTCTTTTCCCGGCAAGCTGACCCAGGTGCTTTATAAACGCTGGCAGGCAGGGAAGGGTGGCCTCGTGATCCTTTCCTGCGAACTGATTGACAACAATGGTAAGGAGCTTTTGAAGTGCGTTAACCAGTACATTGACCAGTGGGGACTGGAGGATGGTTTCCGCAAGTATGTCAATGAGGACTGTACCTTCTGCTCCACTTTGGTGGACCGCATTGTCCCGGGCCGTATTCGGGATGCGGAGGAGGTTGAGCGGTTGGAGGCGCAGAACGGTTACCATGATGAGCTGCTGGATGTGGGCGAGGTTTTTGGTGTGTGGAATATTGAGGGTCCCGCCTGGTTGGGGGACAAGCTGCCTTTTAAGGCTGCCGGCCTTAACTGCATTGTGGTGCCTGACGTGACCCCTTACAAAAAGAGGAAGGTCCGCATCCTCAACGGTGCC
>CANDEE010000068.1 GCA_947383685.1 uncultured Pseudoflavonifractor sp. | reverse complement strand
CAGCCCTTGGACTGGGCGGCTTTGAAAAGGGCCGTCTGGGTCATGTGGCTTTGGTTCAGAATCTTCAGGTATTCGTCCCGGAGCTGATCGTCCACGCACTCCGAGGCAAAGATGTTGTAGTTGGTGCTCATTTTCTTTTCAGTGAGGATCATATCCGTCACCCGCTCCTGGTCATTCATGGCAATCCCTCCTTACTTCAAAAAGTTCAGCAGGCAGTCAAAATTCTGCCGGTGCTGGTCGGCATACTGCTGGAAGCTGGTCTTAAGCTGAGCGTCCTCCGTCTCCTGAACGGCGGCCTGGTACTTGGCGCACAGGACCTTCTCAAAATCAAGCTGGTCGCTGATACCGGCCAATTCCTTGGCTGTAAGATTGGGCATTTGCTTTCCCTCCTTTTTTAGGTTGCGTTCCTATTCTCCCCTTCCCCGGAAATATTATGCAAAAGTTCCGGGCATCCCTGACGGGAAAATCGAAACACCACATACTGCCCTCCTGGCAGAAACTCCTGCCACGCAAGGCAAAAGAGCGGAGGAATGGGAAACGGTTCATGGCAGGACCAGGGAAAGGCCAGGAAAAAACCCTCCATATCCCGCTTCAGCAGCGCCCGTTTTATCCGCCGAAGGCATCCGGACAACATGGGGTCATCCAAAAGCCGCTGGGGACAGTCGGTCCAGCACCAGTCAGGGGGCGGCGAAGCTTCGGCGGCAAAGGAATAGGCTAACGCCACCTCTGCCCCCATGGGAGGCCAAGCGCCCTGCCGCTCTAAGGCGGTCACCTCTATTACCCTGCGAAGGCGGAGCGCGCCTCCTTCGGGAATTAATGTTCCCAGAAGGACCCTCTCCCCAGTTCCTTGGAGCCACGCTTTATATAGGCCGCTGCTGTCGGCAGTTCGGATGGCCTGGCAAACGGCCCGGTTTCCCTCCTGGCGCACAGTCACCACTCCGTTGGGGCTATCAAAGCTCCATTCCACAGCAAACACCCCCTCTGGCCACTGTATGCGCCAGAGGGGGCAGGCATGTCTTTTCCTATTCTGAAAAATCGACCTCTACATTTCCCAAGGAGGTCGACGCTTCTACCATGTTTTTCCCGGCGCCGCCACAGTTGGTGATGGTCCCCATTCCTCCGCTCTGCTTTTCACCTCCCAGGATCAGGTCCCCCAGGCTGGTCTCCAAATCCCAGGTATAATCCTCCCGGACGCTGGGCAGGTGGAGCTTCACATCTCCCAAGTCACTCTCCGCGTCCAGTTCCATAGCCTGAAGATTTCGACAGGCCACATCGCCTAAGTTAGTAGAGATACTGGCCTCTCTTGCCGTAATTGCCGCGTCCACCTCAATATCGCCCATATCGGTAGAAAGCTCTATCTCATCCAAAGCCGTCCCCGAGGGAACAGTAATAAGTACCTTGCAGGCAATATCAGTGTTGGCATTGACATTTCCCCAGCTCTCGTCCCCCACCTTGAGAATCCCATCCTCTACCTGGTAACTCATGGCGTAATTTTTTAAATTCCAGTCAAGGGAAACAGAGAACTCACTTCCCTCCTGAAGCCAGATGTCCCCACAATCCACGTCAACCTCCACAGCGGTGATCCCTGTCAAATTGCCGCTTTCCAACAGCTGATTTCTACTCGGGCTCCCGTTTCCGTTGTGATGTCCCACGTGAATACCGTGATTGCCGCCGATACTGACTCCGCCGCTGTCCACATGGATGCCGTTCTCTCCTCCAATGTGTACTCCATCAGCATTTACCTGAAAGTTCCCCCAGTCATAGTTTTGGGAAATATCCTCCCAATGGTCCTCATAATACTGGATGCTTTCACTCCGGCCCCCCATAGCGGTTCCCACCAAGTTGAGGGTCAGTCCCAGAGCAAAGAGCGTTCCTGCCAAAGCCAAACATATTTTAATAACCTTCTTCATATTCGACGCTCCTTTCCACAAAGGTAGCCCGGAACCAACAAATCAGTCGAAAAACAAGCCACGCCGTCAGAAAAGCCCCTAACAACAAAAGGATTCCCACCGCTACCGCAATCAGTCCACCGCCGCTTTGGAATAAAAATCCAGCCAAGGACAGACCCCGAATGCCTCCGATGGCAATGCGCAAGCCAATAAAAATACACAGCACCCCCGCCAATCCTAAGCCGAAAACTACCGCCAGCAAAGGTGGACCCGCAAAGATTGCCGCCGTTACCAAGAGCAGGATGAACGCCCACTTTGGCATTTCTCCCCGATTTGCCGGAACATAGTTGGGTTCGGTATACTCCCCCTCCTGCCTATAACCGTAATCTGGTTCCTCTGTTGGGGCTAAATATTCCTGCCCCCGCTGGCCTAATATCTGCTGAGCCAAACGCTCCGGGGAGCCCAACTCTACCATTACAGCCTTCTCCTGACCTTCCCCGGCATCTTCAAAGTATTCCGTATAATAGCGCACAATCTCCTCCATTTCATCCGCAGGCAACCGCCCGGTAAGATAGGCTCGAAGAAAGCGCAGATAGGTTTCCTTACTCATGTTTCGTCCCTCCCGACAATATGCTGCTCACTCTGGCCGCATAGTCCGACCAGCTCTCCCGGCAATCCGAGAGCAGCTCCCGGCCTGTCTGGGTAATGGTATAATATCTTCGGTTCCGGCCCTGATACTGTTTGTCATAGACCGCCAGGCAACCCTCTCGTTGCAACCGGCGCAGCACAGGGTACAAGGTGGATTCCGAAATGTCGATTTCCTGCTTGAGCTGCTGGGTCAGGCTATATCCATAAGCGTCCCCTTGATTCAGGATTGCCAGCACACAGCCGTCCAGCAGTGGTGCGGTCAATTGAAAGATCACAGGTCCACCGCCCTTTCTTCTCTTGGATGGTTGATATTATATGATGTATAATATTGTTTTGTCAAGCAGATTCTCTCTGATTCATAAAAAATTAACAGTTGGTTTATCCGGTTTTGAGGTTGTCAAACCTTTTTAATTGCGTTAAAATATATGCTACTATGTTACGAAATTAGGCGAAACCAGTTTTGAGGTGTTTCTATGAAGTTGCGTGTAGGGATTGATATTGGGTCCACCACCGTAAAGGTCGTGGTATTGGACCCGGATAACAAGTTACTGTTCCGCTCCTATGAACGGCATTTTTCCAAGACCCGGGAACGGGCTGCTGAAACCTTGCGCTCCATCCAGGATATGTTGGCCGGACAGGATGTACATATGGTCATCACTGGCTCTGCCGGTCTGGGCGTTTCTAAGGCCAGTGGTATTGACTTTGTGCAGGAGGTCTATGCCACTGCCGCTGCGGTCAATACCTTTGTTCCCGGTACTGATGCAGTCATTGAGCTGGGCGGTGAGGACGCTAAAATTATTTTCTTCGGCGGCGCACTGGAGGAACGGATGAACGGCTCCTGCGCTGGAGGGACCGGAGCTTTTATTGACCAAATGGCCTCCTTGCTAAATGTTACTATTGGTGAACTCAATGAACTCTCTTTGCGGCATGAGAAGATTTATCCTATCGCTTCCCGTTGCGGCGTATTTGCCAAGAGTGACATCCAACCTATCCTGAATCAGGGTGGGCGCAAGGAGGATATTGCCGCTTCTATCTTCCAAGCGGTAGTAGACCAGACGGTGGCCGGACTTACCCAAGGCCGGGAACTGAAGGGTAAGATTGTCTTTTTGGGTGGGCCGCTCCACTTCTTGACGGGCCTGCGGCAGCGGTTTGTGGAGACACTGCGCTTGGACGAGGAGCACGCCATTTTTCCTGCCGATGGCGACTGCTTTGCCGCTATGGGCGCAGCCCTTTGCTCCACCGACTATGCCGCCCGCCCCTTTGAGGAATATTTGAAACTGCTGGAAGAAAGCGTAGATGCCGCTGGGTCTTTAGATGTAATGCCCCCCCTTTTTGCAGACCAAGCGGCGTATGACGCATTCCTGACCCGGCACAACGCCAACCGTCCTCCTGAGGCTGACCTCTCCACCTACACCGGGGATGCTTGGCTGGGCATCGACGCCGGATCCACCACTACCAAAATGGCCCTCATTGACCCACAAGGCGGTATCCTTTACAGCTATTACCACTCCAATCAGGGAAATCCTGTAGCCATTGTGTTGGAACAGCTCAAAGAGATATACAAGCGTTGTGGCGGCCGGACAGTCATCAAAGGTGCCGCAGTCACCGGCTATGGTGAGGAGCTTATCAAAAACGCCTTTCAGTGTGACTTGGGACTGGTAGAAACCATGGCCCACTATAAAGCTGCCGCCCACTTCAATCCTGATGTAGATTTTATCATTGACATCGGCGGACAGGATATGAAGTGCTTTAAGATTCGGAATGGGGCAGTAGATTCCATCATGCTAAATGAGGCCTGTTCTTCTGGCTGTGGCTCCTTCATTGAAACCTTTGCCAAGGCCCTGGATTATGACATCGCCACATTCTCCAAACTGGGACTCTTCTCCCCCAGACCGGTGAACCTGGGTTCCCGGTGTACCGTGTTTATGAACTCCTCCGTGAAACAGGCCCAAAAGGATGGGGCAAGTGTGGAGGATATTTCGGCAGGACTTTCCATCTCTATTGTGAAAAACGCTGTGTACAAGGTCATTCGGGCCGCCAATGCTGATGATTTGGGCAGGCAGATCGTAGTTCAGGGCGGTACCTTCCTCAACGATGCAGTTCTCCGCGCCTTTGAGCAAGAGCTGGGCCGGAATGTAATTCGCCCCACCATTGCCGGACTCATGGGTGCCTTTGGGGCGGC
Source organism: uncultured Pseudoflavonifractor sp. (assembly GCA_947383685.1). GTDB lineage: Bacteria > Bacillota > Clostridia > Oscillospirales > Oscillospiraceae > Vermiculatibacterium. Next base: position 3,222 of record CANDEE010000068.1, on the reverse strand, counting down.
TCTTGCCGCCCGGGACCTTGGTTTGGAAAAGTCAGAGCTGTTAGGTGAAACCGCCTTACAGTCCTTTGTACACAGTTCCAAGCCCACAACCTGCGGCCTGTGTACCAACCACTGTTCCCTCACTGTGAACCAGTTTGACGGCGGGCGACGGTTCATTTCGGGCAACCGCTGTTCCCGGCCCTTGGGCAAGGAAAAGCAGGCGCTTCCCGACCTCACCTCTTACAAATATAAGAAACTTCGGGCCATGGAAGGCAAGGGCTCCGGTACTGGTGTTCGGGGCCGGATCGGGATTCCCTTTGGTCTCAATATGTACGAAAACCTTCCCTTTTGGTACGAGTTCTTTACCAAACTGAACTTTGAGGTGGTTCTCTCTCCCGAATCCTCCCGGAAACTCTATATTAAGGGTCAACATACCATCCCCTCGGATACGGTGTGCTACCCTGCCAAGCTACTCCACGGTCATGTGGAGGCCCTGGTAGAGATGGGCGTGGATGCTATTTGGTATCCCTGTATGTCCTATAACTACGACGAGGGCATTGGGGACAACCACTACAACTGCCCTGTGGTCGCTTACTACCCTGAGCTGCTGGCGGCTAACGTGCCCCTTCTCAAGGAAACACGGTTCCTTATGCCCTACGTAGGACTGTACCGCCACAAAGCCTTCGAAAAGCGGATATCCAAACTGATGGAGGAGGAGTTCTCCATCCCAAAGAAGGAAAGCGTTGCCGCTGCCGAGGCCGCTTATGCCGCATATGACGCCTACAAAAAGGAACTGTGGGCCAAAGGACAGGAATACATTGGCTACGCCCGGAAACATTGCCTTCCCATTCTGGTGCAAGCTGGGCGGCCTTATCACATTGACCCGGAGATCAATCATGGCATCAACGACCTTATTACAGGTCAAGGCTTTGTCCTTATCAGCGAGGATGCTCTCTCCCATTTGGAAGGCTATGAAACCCGAAAGGTGCTGAACCAGTGGACTTTTCAATCCCGGATGTATAACGCAGCCCGGTATGTGTGCACTCAGCCAGATATGCAACTTGTCCAGCTTGTGAGCTTTGGCTGCGGCACTGACGCCATCACCGCCGATGAGGTTCGCTCTATTTTGGAGAAAGGCGGCAAGCTGTATACTCAGTTGAAAATTGATGATATCAATAATCTGGGAGCAGTCAAAATTCGTATTCGCTCTCTTATGGCAGCTATGGAGGCCCGGGAGAAATGATAGACGGAAAAGCCCAAATAAACATATAGACGCTTTCATCCGCTTATAATCCTGCCGCTCACATTGGAGGTCTTTTTTATGAAACGCTTTGTTCAAGTTTTGCTTGCGATTGCCATGACTCTAAATTTCACTTTCTCTCCCGCTCTGGCTGTCTCACTTGAACCCCAGCGTTTTTATGAGGAGGCTGGATTTACTGATGTAGGGAACGATTGGAGTCTTCCATATATCCGTACTTGCTATGAGTTTGGCCTTATGTCTGGCCAAGGAGTCCATTTATTTGTTCCCAATGGTTCCGTCTCTGTGGCAGAAGGCATTATGGTTTCCGCCCGGCTCCATAATCTTTGGCAGGGCGGCACAGGTACTTTTTCTAATGGAGAGACTTGGTACACTGACGCTGTGCAATACGCTTTGGAAAAAAACATTTTTACCGAAGATCAGTTTTCGGACTATGAGGCTCTTATCACTCGCAGACAATTGGCGGGTCTATTGGCTCATGCTCTGCCACCAGATGAGTACTTTCCCATTAACTCTATTACTACTCTCCCGGACGTACCAAAGGATGATTCCTATGCTGAAGAAATTTTTAAACTCTATAATGCCGGCATTCTCACCGGGACAGATTCTTACGGCACTTTTGCTCCAAATGCCAACATTACCCGTGCTGAATTGGCTGCTATCCTCTGCCGGCTGGTACGCCCTGAGACCCGGCAGGTTCTATCTTCCGTATCCTACAATACGGATGCCGGATCCCTCCTAATTCTCTATTTTTATGCCTCTTGGTGTAATCCTTGCAAAACACTCACTCCCACCATTGACCAGCTGGCTGAGCAATATCAGGAACAAGATGTGCATATCCAAAAAATAGATGTGGATATACGGTCTGACCTAGCAGAGCAACACAGTGTTACCTCCTACCCGACAGTCATATTCCTTTTAGATAATCGGGAATTGGACCGCCAGGTCGGAGTTATGCCTCTTGAGACCTATCAAAATATACTATCCAAATGGCTGTGAGCCCGTTTTTACCCTTTATCGGAAAGGAATCTCTATTATGGCAGAATTAGTATATGACAAGACCGGGCGGCTTCTTTTTACCAAGGAGATGAAAAAGGAGTACACCCTTCTCATTCCCCAAATGCTTCCTGACCACTTTGCCATGCTGGTAAGTATCTTCCGCAGCGAGGGTTATAAGGTGGAAATGCTGGAAAATACCGGACGTCCCGTCATTGACGCAGGGCAGAAATACGTCCATAATGACGCCTGCTATCCCGCCATTTTGGTGATTGGTCAACTCATCAACGCCGTCCAGGCGGGAAAATATGACCCGCGCAAGGTAGCTCTGGTCATTACCCAAACTGGCGGCGGCTGTCGGGCCTCCAACTATATCCATTTGCTGCGAAAGGCTTTGGAGAAGGCGGGACTGTCCTTTGTTCCCGTTATTTCAGTGAATCTTTCCGGGTTGGAGAGTAACCCCGGCTTTAAGCTAACGCCTAACTTGATTCGCAAGGTGGTTTATGCTCTCATTTACGGCGATTTGATTCTTAATGTGGCCAACCAAGTACGCCCCTATGAACTTACTAGGGGCGATACCGATGCCGCAGTAGATTTCTGCATGGCCTTTCTTCTCCATGACATGGACAATGGTAAGGGAATGACTTTTAAGAGCATGAATGCCAACTTTGACCGTATCATTGACACCTTTAAGGCTATTTCCGTCTCTCCTGAGGAAAAGGTCAAGGTAGGCATCGTAGGCGAGATCTATGTGAAATACGCTCCTCTGGGCAACAACAATCTAGCGGATTTTCTTTTGGAAGAAGGAGCTGAACCTGTGATTCCCGGCGTCATTGACTTTATTATTTTCAAAATCAACAACCGGGAAGTGGATGTGGACATCTACGGCGGAAAATGGATCAAGGAGCGATTTTGCCACTGGCTCCAGAAGTATGTGATGAAATACCAACACGCCATGATTAATGCCCTCAAGCGTTCCAATCGCTTCC
>CANDEE010000067.1 GCA_947383685.1 uncultured Pseudoflavonifractor sp. | reverse complement strand
CGCGACAAGGATTACATGAAAATCCTGTCCCTGGCTCCCGAAGTGCTGTAAGGGGGTAGGAGTAGATTATGAACACTATGAGCATCAAGAAGGGCGATACGGTTATCGTCCTCTCCGGCAAGGATAAGGGCAAGAAGGGCGCCGTTCTAACGGCTATGCCTGAAAGCCGCAAGGTGATCGTGGAGAAGGTCAATGTGGTCTCCCGGCACACCAAACCCCGCCAGCAGGGCGAGCAGGGTGGCATCATCAAGAAGGAAGCCCCCATTTATGCCTGCAAGGTTATGCGGGTCTGCCCCAAGTGCGGCAAGCCCACCCGTCCCGCCAGCAAGATGGGCAAGGACGGCAAGCGGGTCCGCGTCTGCAAGAAGTGCGGCGCTGAAATCTAAGAGAGGAGGAGTTACGAATGGCTGAAAAGAAAGAGCCCGAGGTGAAGGCTGAGGCCGAGGTCAAGGAGACCAAGACCAAGAAGGCCGCCGCCCCCAAGGCTGAGAAGAAGGCTGCCAAGGCCGACAATGGCAAGAAGCTGCCCAATTTGAAGGCTAAGTATCAGGCCGAAGTCGCTCCTGCTCTGATGCAGAAGTTCGGCTACAAGTCCGTTATGCAGATTCCCCGCCTGGACAAGATCGTGGTCAACTGCGGCTGCGGCGAGGCCCGGGAGAATTCCAAGGTGCTGGAGGCCGTTGTGGGCGACCTGACAAAGATCACCGGTCAGAAGGCCATCATCACCAAGGCCAAGAAGTCGGTGGCAAACTTCAAGCTCCGTGAGGAAATGCCCATCGGCGCCAAGGTTACCCTCCGGGGTGACCGGATGTGGGAGTTTCTGGACCGCCTGTTCAACGTGGCCCTGCCCCGTGTCCGTGACTTCCGGGGCATCAACCCCAACTCCTTTGACGGCCGGGGCAACTATGCTCTGGGCTTGAAGGAGCAGCTCATCTTCCCCGAGATTGAGTACGACAAGATCGACAAGATCCGGGGCATGGACGTTGTGCTCTGCACCACCGCCAACACCGACGAGGAGGCCCGTGAGCTGCTGACGCTCATCGGCGCGCCCTTCGCGGACCGGGCGTAAGGAGGGAATACCATGGCGAAAAAGTCTATGATCCTCAAGCAGCAGAGGACTCCCAAGTTCTCCAGCCGCCGCTATAACCGCTGCAAGCTCTGCGGCCGGCCCCACGCCTATCTGCGGGACTACGGCATCTGCCGTATCTGCTTCCGCGAGCTGGCTTATAAAGGTCAGATTCCCGGGGTGAAAAAGTCGTCTTGGTAAGTTAAGCGGTCCCTGGCCGCAGAATGTCGGCTTGCAGTACAAAAGTACAGCTTCGCCCTCATTCTTTGCTAGGAACCACTTTCCTCACCAATCCGACGGGTGGATCCCTTGGATCACCGTGCTCAAAAACAGGTTCCAACAGCGGTTCAACAGGTCGGAGAGTGCCTACCTCCGATACCTTACCGCTGATACAGGCTTTGCCTGTAACTCTAAAAGGAGGTAAAAAATCATGCACATCACAGATCCCATTGCGGATATGCTCACCCGCATCCGCAACGCGAACAACGCCAAGCATGATACGGTGGACGTGCCCGCTTCCAACATGAAGAAGTCCATCGCCCAGATTCTGCTGGATGAGGGGTATATTAAAAATTACCAGCTCATCGACGACGGCACTCAGGGCGTGATCCGTATCACTCTGAAGTACAACCAGCCCAACAAGGAGAAGGTCATTACCGGTTTGCGCCGGGTATCCAAGCCCGGTCTCCGGGTCTACGCCGGCGCCGACGAGCTGCCCCGGGTTATCAAGGGCCTGGGCATCGCCATCGTCTCCACGTCCAAGGGCGTTATGACCGACAAGGCCGCCCGGACCGCCCATGTGGGTGGCGAAGTGCTGGCCTTTGTATGGTAAGGAGGGGAATAGAGAATGTCTAGAATTGGTAGAATGCCGATCTCTGTCCCCGCCGGTGTGGACGTGAAGATCGAAGCGGGTAACTTTGTTACCGTCAAGGGCCCCAAGGGAACTCTGGCCCAGCAGCTCAGCCCCGCTATGACCATTAAGCAGGAGGGCACTGAGCTCCATGTGACGCGTCCCGATGACGCCAAGGAGAACCGGAGCCTTCACGGCCTGACCCGGACCCTTCTCCACAACATGGTGGTGGGCGTCACCGAGGAGTTCAAGAAGGAGCTGGAGGTCAACGGTGTTGGTTACCGTGTGGCCAAGGAGGGCAAGAAGCTGGTGATGAACCTGGGCTTCTCCCACCAGGTCATCGTGGAGGAGATCGAGGGCATCACCATTGACGTGCCCGATCCCAACCACATTGTGATCCACGGCCCCGACAAGCAGAAGGTGGGCCAGTTTGCCGCCGAAGTGAGAGAGAAAAGACCTCCCGAGCCTTACAAGGGCAAGGGAATCAAATACGCTGACGAGGTCATCCGCCGTAAGGAAGGTAAGACCGGCGTCAAGAAGAAGTAAGGAGGTGTGCTGTTATGATTAAAAGACCCGATACCAACGCTCAGCGTCTGAAAAGACACCGGCGTGTCCGCGGGAAGATCTCCGGCACGCCCGAGAGACCCCGCCTGAACGTGTTCCGCAGCGAGACCAACATCTACGCCCAGGTCATTGACGACGTCTCCGGCAAGACTCTGGTCTCCGCTTCCTCCCTGGATAAAGCCTTTGAGGGCCGCGGCTCCAACGTTGACGGCGCCAAGAAGGTTGGCCTGATGGTGGCTGAGCGTGCCAAGGCCGCCGGCATCACCACTGTGGTGTTTGACCGGGGCGGCTACGTCTATCACGGACGTGTGGCGGCTCTGGCCGAAGGCGCCCGCGAGGGCGGCCTGGAATTTTAACGGGAGGAGGAAACGAAATGCCTAAATTTGAACGTGAGCAGAGTGAGTACAGCGAGAAGCTCGTTTCCCTGAACCGGGTTTCCAAGACCGTCAAGGGCGGCCGTGTCATGAAGTTTGCCGCCCTGATGGTGGTAGGCGACGAAAAGGGAAATGTGGGCTTCGGCACCGGTAAGGCCGCCGAAGTTCCCGAGGCCATTCGCAAGGGCATCGAGGATGCCAAGAAGCACATGATCAAGGTGAGTGTCTCCGGCACCACCATTCCCCACGAGGTCATCGGCGTGTTCGGCGCCGGCAAGGTCATGCTCAAGCCCGCCCCCGCCGGTACCGGCATCATCGCCGGCGGCCCGGTGCGCGCTGTCATGGAAGCTGCCGGTATCCGGGATATCCGTGCCAAGTGCCTGCGCTCCAACAACCCCCAGAACGTGGTTTCCGCCACCTTCGAGGGTCTGAAGGCCCTGCGGACTCCTGAAGAGGTGGCCGCTGTCCGGGGCAAGAGCGTGGAAGAGATCGTCGGTTAAGGAGGGCGGAAGAAATGGCGAAAGCGAAAACAGCGAATGTGAACATCAAGCTGGTCAAGAGCCTGAACGGACGCCTTAGCAAGCACAAGGCCACCGCCGAGTCTCTGGGCCTTCGGAAGATCGGTGACACCACCGTGCAGCCTGACAACGAGGCTACCCGGGGCAAGATCGCCAGCATCGGTTACCTCCTGCAGGTCACCGAGGACAAGTAAGGAGGAACGAGAAATGAATCTTCATGATCTCTCCCCCGTAGCCGGCTCCAATCCCAAGGCCTGGCGTAAAGGCCGGGGCGTGGGCAGCGGCAACGGCAAGACCGGCGGCCGGGGCCACAAGGGCCAGAAGGCCCGCAGCGGCGGCGGGGTTCGTGTGGGATTTGAGGGCGGCCAGATGCCTCTGGCCCGCCGTCTGCCCAAGCGGGGTTTCAACAACATCTTTGCCAAGCCCCTGGAGGCCATTAACGTGGCTTCTCTGAACAAGTTTGAGGACGGCGCTACCGTCAATGTCTGCGACCTGCTGGATAAGGGTATCCTTTCCAAGTGCGAGTACGGCGTGAAGGTGCTGGGCAACGGCTCTCTGACCAAGAAGCTGACCGTCCGGGCTACGGCTTTCTCCGCCTCCGCCAAGGAAAAGATCGAGGCTGCGGGCGGAAAGGCTGAGGTGATCTGAGTTGATCCAGACACTAAAGAACGCCTGGAAGGTGCCTGAGCTGAAGAACAAGATTCTCTTCACCATCTTTGCCCTTCTGGTTTTCCGGCTGGGTTCCGCCGTGCCGACTCCCTTTGTCAACACAGAGGCGCTGTCTGCTTATCTGGAATCCATGTCCGGCACCATTTTCGGACTGCTGGGCACCATGAACGGCACTGCCTTCTCTATGGCCGCCGTTTTTGCCCTGGGCGTCCAGCCCTATATCAACAGCTCCATTATCATTGAGCTGCTCACTGTGGCGATTCCCGCTCTGGAGCGGCTGGCCAAGGAGGGCGGCGAGGAAGGCCGGAAGAAGATTTCCGCCATCACCCGGTACACCACCGTGGCCATTGCTCTGCTTCAGGGCTTCGGCTACTACACCATTATGCGGACCAACAATCTGCTGAGCGTGGGTGACGTGAACGGCTTCTGGGCCGGCTTTGTCATCGTGATCACCTTTGTGGCAGGCTCCGCCTTTGTGATGTGGCTGGGCGAGCAGATCACCGACAAGGGTATCGGCAACGGTATCTCCATGATCCTGTTCGCGGGCATTCTCTCCCGCATGCCCAGCCTGATCCAGACCATTTACCAGGGTGTGTATAACTCCCTTCATCCTCTGACCCCCGAGGCCCTTGAGTCTTTGGGTGAGGAGGCGGCGGCCCAGCTTCAGCGGAGCCGCTTTGAGCTGCCCATCTGGGGTCTCATCCTCATTCTGGCGGGTGTTTTGGCTATGGTCCTGTTCGTGGTCTATATCCAGAACGCCGAGCGGCGGATTCCCGTCCAGTATGCCAAACGGGTGGTGGGCCGGAAGATGTATGGCGGCCAGTCCAGCCATATTCCCCTGAAGGTGAATATGTCCGGCGTGCTCCCCATCATCTTTGCCCAGTCCATTGCCTCCCTGCCTGCCACCATTTGCGCCTTTGCCGGTATTACCGAGCAGAGCGAAGGCTTCTGGGGCGGTTTCCTGCGGGTGTTTGACGCCAACGGCTTTATTTACACGGTTGTGTATTTCCTGCTGATCCTGGCGTTCAGCTATTTCTATTCCACCATGCAGTTTGATCCCACCGAGGTTGCCAACAACCTGAAGAAGAACGGCGGCTTTGTGCCCGGCTTCCGGCCCGGCAAACCCACCGCTGACTTCATTCGCAAGGTGCTGAACAAGATCACCTTCTTCGGCGCCATGTTCCTGTCTGTCATTGCCATTGCCCCCATCATTACGGGCAATGCCATCGGTCAGGACAGCCTGGCCATCGGCGGTACCTCCATCATCATTGTGGTGGGCGTGGCACTGGAGACCAGCAAGGCCCTGGAGGCCCAGCTTATGATGCGCCACTACAAGGGCTTCTTGGAGTAAGCGGAGGCATTCGGAATGAAACTGATCTTTTTGGGCCCTCCGGGCGCCGGAAAAGGCACTCAAGCGGCCCTTATCAGTGAAAAGCTGAATATTCCCACCATTTCCACCGGAGATATGCTTCGGACCGCCGTCAAAGCAGGTACGGAAGTGGGAAAGAAGGCCAAAGCTCTCATCGATGCGGGTCAGTTGGTCCCCGATGATGTGATTATCCCCATTGTAGCCGAACGCGTGGCCCAGCCCGATTGCGCCAAGGGCTATATCCTGGACGGGGTACCCCGTACCCAGGCCCAGGCCCAGGCGCTGGAGGATGCGGGTATTCACTTTGACCATGTGATCTCTATTGAAGTCCCGGACGATGAAGTGACCCGCAGGATCATGGGCCGCCGGGTCTGTCTCGATTGCGGCGCCACCTACCATGTGGTGGTCCAGCCTCCTAAAAAAGAGGGAATCTGCGACCGCTGCGGCAGTGAGCTGGTTCACCGGAAAGACGACACGGAGGAGACCATTCGGGGCCGTCTCAGCGTCTACCACAAAGAGACGGAGCCTTTGAAGGAGTTTTACGCCAAACGGGGCCTGCTCCGCTTGGTGGAGAATACCGGCAGCATTGAGAGTACCGACAAGGCGATTCTGGCGATTTTGGGGGTTTAGGGCATGGAAATGATTTCCATTAAATCTCCCAGCGAAATCGAAAAAATGCGCGCCGCCGGGCGGCTTACCGCCCAGGCTCGTAAGCTGGCCGGAACTCTGATTCAACCGGGAATTACCACTGGAGAAATTGACCGTGAGGTGCGCAAGTTTATTGAAAGCCACGGTGCGAAACCGTCTTTCCTGGGCTATGGCGGGTTTCCCGCCTCCACCTGTATCTCTGTCAATGAAGTGGTGATCCACGGTATCCCCGGTTCCCGGAAGCTGAAGGAAGGCGACATCGTCAGCATTGATGTAGGAGCGTTCCTGAACGGGTTTCACGGCGACTGTGCCGCTACCTTCTTCTGTGGAGAGGTTTCGGAAGAAGCCAGGAAACTGGTGGAGGTAACCCGGCAAAGCTTTTTCGAGGGGATTCAAAACGCCCGTGTGGGCTGTCGTGTCTCCGATGTGGGCCACGCTGTCCAGCAGTATGTGGAAGGCTTTGGCTACGGCGTGGTCCGGGATTTTGTAGGTCATGGCGTGGGCAGTAAGATGCACGAAGCCCCTGAGGTTCCCAATTACGGCGCCGCCGGACATGGCGCCCGGTTCCAGCCGGGTATGGTCATTGCGGTGGAGCCCATGGTGTGCGCCGGGGACTGGCGTGTGAGGGTTCTTCCCGACAAGTGGACAACAGTGTCCGCCGACGGAAGTTTGACTGCCCACTACGAGAATACCATCCTCATCACCGACGGAGAGCCTGAGCTTCTGACGGTGGACGAAAATGGAGAGCCGGCCTAATGTATGATTATACTGGCTGGATCGTCCGGGCCACTGCCGGACGGGATAAGAACGGACTGTTCTGCGTCGTCGGCGTAGACCAGGAACAGCAAAAGCTGCTGCTGGCCGACGGCAAGCGGCGCAGGATGGCCAAGCCCAAGCAAAAAAAGCTGGGCCATGTGGAGGCACTGACCAACCACTTGAATATGTACGACCATCCCGCCATCGAAAAGCTGAAGCAGGGCCAGGCCCTGACGGACAAAGAGCTGCGGAGGGCCTTAGCCGCTTTCCGAGCCAAGGAGGTTTGACGCTTTGGCAAAAGACGATATGATCGAGGTGGAGGGCGTCGTTGTGGAATCCCTCCCCAACACCACTTTCCGGGTGGATATTGGCAATGGACACATTATCCTGGCCCACATTTCCGGCAAGCTGAGGATGAATTTCATCCGCATCCTGCCCGGGGACAAGGTCACGGTCCAGATGTCGCCCTACGACCTCACCCGGGGCCGTATCACCTGGAGAACGAAATAAGTTATCCTAAGCAAGTGTTCCAAAGAAAATATAAACGACCGTAGTCGGCGCACCTTGCCCCTGCCCTTGACCTTCATGGGGTCCCCGCAAAAGCGGTCCCCAGCTTTTGTGGGGAAAGGAGGAGCAGCGGAGGGAATGAGCTTTCGGGCTTGCCCGGGAGCGAACGATCCGGAGCTTGCGACGACGCGGGGCCATCAAGGCATTCACAAGGAGGTTTATCATGAAAGTAAGACCGTCCGTGAAGCCCATGTGCGAGAAGTGCAAGATCATCAAGCGCAAGGGCAAGGTCATGGTTATCTGCGAAAACCCCAAGCATAAACAAAGACAAGGTTAAGGAGGTGCTGAAACAGTATGGCTCGTATTGCTGGTATTGATTTGCCGAGAGACAAGCGGATCGAGATCGGTCTGACCTATATCTTCGGCATCGGGCGCACCAGCGCCACTAAGATCCTGGCCCAGGCCGGGATCAACCCCGATACCCGGGTGAAGGATCTGACCGAGGCCGAGGAGGCCAAGCTGCGTGAGATCATCGGTCACAGCTACACTGTGGAGGGCGACCTCCGCCGTGACCTGGCTATGGACATCAAGCGGCTGACCGAGATCGGCTGCTACCGGGGCGTGCGGCACCGCAAGGGCCTGCCCGTCCGGGGCCAG
>CANDEE010000066.1 GCA_947383685.1 uncultured Pseudoflavonifractor sp. | reverse complement strand
CAGGATACTTCTCATAGGTCAGGTAATAGGAACCCAGCACCATGTCCTGGGTGGGCACAGTGACAGGGCCTCCATCTTGGGGCCGCAACAGGTTATTGGCAGAGAGCATCAGCAGCCGCGCCTCAGTTTGAGCCTCGGCGGACAGAGGCACGTGAACGGCCATCTGGTCGCCGTCGAAGTCGGCGTTGAAGGCGGTACACACCAAGGGATGCAGCTTAATAGCCCGGCCTTCTACCAGCACCGGCTCAAATGCCTGGATGCCCAGACGGTGAAGCGTGGGAGCACGGTTCAGCATGACCGGGTGATCCTTGATGACAAACTCCAGCGCATCCCAGACCTTGGGATCGCCCTTATCTACCATCTTTTTAGCGGCCTTAATGTTGGCAATACCGTCTTCCACCAGCTTCTTCATAACAAAGGGCCGGAAAAGCTCAATCGCCATCTCCTTAGGAAGGCCACACTGGAATATTTTCAGCTCGGGGCCAACCACGATGACGGAACGGCCGGAATAGTCTACACGCTTGCCCAGCAGGTTTTGACGGAACCGGCCCTGCTTTCCCTTCAGCATATCGCTTAGGGACTTCAACGCCCGGTTGTTGGCGCCTACCACGGCGCGGCCACGGCGGCCATTGTCGATGAGGGCGTCCACCGCCTCCTGAAGCATCCGTTTCTCGTTACGGACAATAATGTCAGGTGCGTTCAACTGAATGAGCCGTTTCAGGCGGTTGTTCCGGTTAATGACCCGGCGGTACAAATCGTTCAAATCGCTGGTGGCAAACCGTCCGCCATCCAACTGAACCATGGGGCGAATTTCAGGCGGAATAACGGGAAGTACATCAATAACCATCCACTCAGGCTTATTGCCCGAAACACGGAAAGCATCCACCACTTCAAGCCGCTTGACGATCTTGGCCTTTTTCTGACCGCTGGCTTCCTTCAATTCCTCACGGAGTTGGACAGACAGCTCATCAATATTCACCTGCTGGAGAAGCTTTTTGACCGCCTCGGCGCCCATGCCGGCCTCAAAGTCGTCCTCGTACCGCTCCCGCATATCCTGATATTCCTTTTCGGACAGGATCTGGTTCTTGCTCAAGGGCGTATATCCGGGATCGGTGACGATATAGGCGGCAAAATACAGCACCTTCTCCAGGATGCGGGGACTGATATCCAGCAGCATACCCATCCGGGAGGGAATACCCTTAAAATACCAAATGTGGGACACAGGGGCCGCCAAGGTAATATGGCCCATCCGCTCCCGGCGGACCTTGGCCCGGGTAACCTCCACGCCGCAGCGGTCACAGACCTTACCCTTATAGCGAATCTTCTTATACTTGCCGCAGTGGCACTCCCAGTCCTTCGTGGGGCCAAAAATCTTCTCGCAAAATAGTCCGTCCCGCTCCGGCTTCAGGGTACGGTAGTTAATCGTCTCCGGCTTCTTCACCTCACCATGAGACCACTCCAGAATCTGCTCAGGGGAGGCCATGCCAATACGGATCGCGTCAAACTCAGCGTAGCTCATATTCTTGTCCTCCCTTTCTTATTCGTCGTCCCCGAGCCCATCGCTCAGGTCGCCAAAGTCCTCTTCTCCGTCCTCGCCCTCATCATCGGCAAGAATCAGATCATCCTCGTCGTTGTTTTCTTTCAGGGTGTACCCGGAGGCGGCAAACTCGTTTTCATCCCGGTATTGGTAGAACTCATCGTCCTCCCGGACACGGTCAGGCGGATAGGTGTCCTCGTCCTCTTCCTTCAGTTCAATGATAGACCCATCCCGATCCAAAACCTGAATATCCAGACACAGGGCCTGGAGCTCCTTGACCAGCACCTTAAAGGCCTCGGGTACGCCGGGAGAGGGCACGTTGTGACCTTTCACAATGGCCTCGTAGGTCTTGACACGGCCCGTCACATCGTCAGACTTGACGGTGAGCATTTCACGGAGCGTATAGGCCGCGCCATACGCCTCCAAGGCCCACATTTCCATTTCGCCAAACCGCTGGCCGCCAAACTGGGCCTTGCCGCCCAAGGGCTGCTGGGTCACCAGGGAGTAGGGGCCGGTGGAGCGGGCATGAATCTTATCGTCCACCAGGTGATGGAGCTTAAGGAAGTATACATAGCCGGTGGTGACCCGGTTATCGAACTTCTCTCCGGTACGGCCGTCGTACATATCGCTCTTACCGTCCTCGGAAAGGCCGGCCTCCTTCAGCAGCTCCTGAATGTCCCGTTCGTTGGCGCCGTTGAAGATGGGGGTAGCTACCCGCCAGCCCAAGGTTTTCGCGGCATAGCCAAGGTGGACTTCCAGTACCTGGCCGATATTCATACGGGACGGCACGCCTAGGGGATTCAACACAATGTCCAGGGGGGTACCATCGGGCAGGAAGGGCATATCCTCCTGAGGCAGGATACGGGACACAACGCCTTTGTTGCCGTGACGGCCCGCCATCTTATCGCCAACGGAGATTTTCCGCTTCTGGGCAATGTAGATGCGGACGGTCATGTTAACACCGGGATTCAGTTCATCGCCGTTCTCCCGGGTAAACACGTCCACGTTAACAATAATGCCGCTCTCGCCATGGGGCACCTTCAGAGAAGTATCACGGACCTCCCGGGCCTTCTCACCGAAGATAGCCCGAAGGAGCCGCTCCTCGGCAGTCAGGTCGGTCTCGCCCTTGGGAGTGACCTTGCCTACCAGGATATCGCCGGGGTGGACCTCCGCGCCCACGCGGATGATACCGCGCTCGTCCAAGTCCTTCAAAGCGTCCTCACCCACGTTGGGGATATCCCGGGTAATCTCCTCCGGCCCCAGCTTGGTGTCACGAGCCTCTGTCTCGTACTCCTCAATGTGGATGGAAGTAAATACGTCATCCTTTACCATCCGCTCGTTGAGGAGAATGGCGTCCTCGTAATTGTAGCCCTCCCAGGTCATGAAGCCCATAAGGATGTTCTTACCCAGAGCAATCTCGCCATTGGAGGTGGAGGGACCATCCACCAGCACATCGCCCTTCTCTACCCGGTCACCAACATTCACGATGGGCCGTTGGTTGATACAAGTGGTATGGTTGGAGCGCATAAACTTGGTCAGCTTATAATCTACCACCCGGCCGTCATCGTAACGGATGGTAATGTAATCCGCACTGACCCGGGTGACCTCTCCTGCATCCTCCGCCAAAATAACGATTTCCGAGTCAATACAGTTCTTATACTCCTGACCCGTAGCCACAATGGGAGCCTCGGTGGTCAGCAGCGGCACGGCCTGCCGCTGCATGTTAGCGCCCATCAGAGCCCGGTTGGCGTCATCGTTCTCCAGGAAGGGAATCATTGCGGTAGCAATGGACACCATCATCTTGGGGGACACGTCGATATAGTCTACCTGATCCCGATCCACATCAATAATCTCATTCCGATGACGGCAGGTAATACGGGCATTGGTAAGGCATCCATCGGCATCGGTAGGCTCAGTAGCCTGGGCTACAATATACCGGTCCTCCACATCGGCGGTCATATACTCAATTTCATCGGTAATCCGGCCCGTGGCTTTGTCTACTTTGCGGTAAGGTGCCTCAATAAAGCCGTAACGGTTCACCTTAGCATAGGAAGCCATATAGGAAATCAAACCGATGTTGGGTCCTTCCGGCGTTTCAATGGGGCAGAGACGTCCATAGTGGGAATAGTGAATATCCCGAACATCAAAGGAGGCCCGGTCACGGCTCAGGCCACCGGGGCCCAGGGCGGAAACACGGCGCTTGTGGGTCAACTCCGCCAGAGGGTTGGTCTGGTCCATGAATTGGCTCAGGGGACTTGATCCGAAAAATTCCTTAATGGCGGCAGTAACAGGTCGGATATTGATGAGGCTCTGGGGAGTCACAATATCCAAATCCTGAACCGTCATTCTCTCCCGAATCGTCCGCTCCATCCGGCTAAATCCAATGCGGAACTGGTTCTGGAGCAGCTCTCCCACACAGCGCAGACGGCGGTTGCCCAGATGGTCAATATCATCCGGAGTGCCCACACCGTTAGCCAGACAGTTAAGGTAGTTGATAGACGCCATAATGTCGTCCACAATGATGTGCTTGGGAGCAAGGTCATCCCGGTGGTCACTCACCAGCTCCTTGAGCGTCTCCTCATCCCCATTGGCCTGAGCAATCAGGTCCATAAGAACGGTATAGCGTACGCTCTCGGTAATGCCGCACTCCTCCGGATCAAATGAGACAAAGTCCTTCATGTCCACCATATGGTTGGAGAACACCTTGACAATCTTGCCCTCCACATCCAGCACTGCCTGGTTGACGCCCTTAGCCTGGAGTTCCCATGCCTGCTCTCGGGTAATGGTGGTTCCCGCATCCGCCAAAATCTCGCCGGTAGCGGGATCGGTAATAGGCTGGGCCAAGGTCTGACCGGAGAGGCGGGTAGCAATGGCCATCTTTTTATTGAACTTATACCGGCCCACAGAGGAGAGATCATATCGGCGCGCGTCAAAAAACAGAGCATTAATGAGGCTCTCTGCAGAATCCACCGTGGGAGGCTCACCGGGGCGCAGCTTCCGGTAAATCTCCAGCATGGATTCCTCATACGTCCGGCAGGTATCCTTTTCCAAAGTCGATACGATCCGGGGGTCCTCCCCGAACATATCCAGAATTTCCGCATCGGTCCGGGGCCCTACTGCCCGAATGAGGCATGTCACAGGAATTTTCCGGTTCTTGTCGATTCGAACCCAGAATACGTCGGAGAGATCGGTTTCATATTCCAGCCACGCACCCCGGTAGGGGATCACTGTGGTGGCATAGGTCAGGTTCTCGGCCTTGTCCGCCATCCGGGCATAATACATACCAGGAGAACGGACAATCTGGGAGACGATGACGCGCTCCGCACCGTTAATGACAAAGGTGCCCGCCTTGGTCATCAAGGGGAAGTCGCCCATAAATATCTCCTGCTCCTTGATTTCCTCCGTCTCCTTATTCCGAAGACGGACCTTCACCTTGATAGGAGCGGCGTAAGTTGCATCCCGGGCTTTGCACTCCTCCACCGTATACTTGGGGGCCTCGTCCATCGTATAATCCACGAAGGAAAGCTCCAGGTTCCCCGCATAGTCCGTGATAGCAGCCACATCCCGGAACACCTCCTTCAGTCCCTTGTCCAGAAACCACTGGTAGGAGTTCTTCTGAATCTCCAGGAGGTTGGGCATCTGCAGGGGCTCCTGATGGCGGGCGAAGCTCTTGCGGAGGGTCTTGCCGTAGTAGACGTCCTTGACCATGTAGAAATCACACCTCGTTTTTTGGTATTTCCGGCGGAAAACGGGCTTTTCAGCCTCCATTTTTCCGCCCTGCGCCTGTGTTTTCTTGTGAATTCGCACAAAAAGAGGACCCAGCCCATCCTTCAAACACTCGGGCGAGTTGTTGAAAAGTTTCCCGTTATTCTTGTCAAGTCTTTCATCCGGTGGTAGACTATCATCAAGATGGGTGAATAGGTTTCTTTCTCCCTTTGTACATAGTAGCATTTTAGTATACCATGCCTGTTTCTGGAAGTCAACAAAAAAGTGTACAACTTATTAGCTTATTTGCAAAAATCAGAGGAGGCTTATTTAATGGAAGCAGTGTACGAATTAAACGGATTGAGAGTCGTGGACTTGACCAAGACCCTGGACCCTGCCACCGAATCCCGCCGGTGCCATTTGATTCGCTACAATACCGGCGGTCCTATCCCTGATTTCCATACGGCTCTGGACCTTACCAGTCATCTAGGCACCCACTGCGAGTGCCCCTATCACCACAATGATAATTGGCCCAGCGTGGCCGAGCTTCCCCTCACCACCTTCCTAGGGCGGGCCCGCTATGTGACCATTACGCACATGGAGCCCAACACTCACATCAAGGGCGCCGATTTAGACAAGGCTTTGGGCGGCTTGGTGGAACCGGGAGACATTGTGATCTTGGACTCCCCCTATAAAATTGCTCCCTTCACACCCAAGACCAATACCCCCGAGGATAAGCGGCTCTATGTCTGCAAAGAGACCGCCGAATGGTTCCTCGCCCATAAGGTCAAGTGCGTGGGCTTTGGCGACGGCGTTTCCATCGAAAGCTGCGAGGCCGATGTAAAGCCCTTCCACGACATCCTTATGGCGGAAAATATTGTGTTTCTGGAAGTGTTGAAGAATCTGGAGCAGCTCAAGAGCCAGACCTTCTTCATGTCTTATGCTCCCCTCCCCATCGTGGGAGCCGATTCCTGCCCTGTCCGGGCCTATGCCATTGAAGGTCTGCCCGGCTTCAGCGGCTAAGCTCGAAAGCGTTCCGTCGAGGTGATCTCTGTGTCCCATTCCCACAGTAAGCCGCTGGCTCTTACGGGGGCCTGGTTTTTAGTTTTAACTTTTTTGAAATCCCTGGGACTATCCCAGGGCAGCCCCACCGCCCGAATGGCGGTGGGGCTTTGCTTGTTGGCTCTGGCAGGACTGGCGCTGTCCCTTCTTCACCGGGAAGGGTACGAAAGGGAACTTCTGCTTTCCCTACTTCTCCCTATCGGGCTGGCGCTTTTTCTGCGGGTCCTGCTGCTGGACCATGCTACTCTGGATTATCAGAATTTTCTTTCCCGGTGGGTGGAGCATTTTCGGGAAAACGGGGGCTTCACAGCTTTGAAGGACCCGGTTGGAAACTACAATGTACCTTATTTATATATGTTAGCTTTCCTTTCCTACCTGCCCATTCCCGACCTCTATGGCATCAAGCTGTTTTCCATTCTTTTTGATATTCTCTTGGCCTGGGGCGGCCTGCGGCTGACAAAAACACTCACCGAAAAACGCTCTGCCCCTTTATGGGCGTTCACTATTCTGCTACTTCTCCCCACCGTAGTGTTAAACGGCGCTTGCTGGGGGCAGTGTGACAGCGTATGGGCTGCCCTGTGCCTGTGGGCCCTTACCTGCGCTTTGGAGGAGCGGCCTGCCTCCTCAATGGCTTTTCTGGCGTTGGCCTTTTCCTTCAAGCTCCAGGCCATTTTTATTATCCCACTTTGGTGCGCTCTTTGGTTTACAGGCCGGGTGCGATTCCGTCACCTATTTGTTTTTCCCAGCGTATTTGCCCTGTCTATGGCCCCCGCCCTTTTGCTGGGAAAACCTGTTGGGGATATTTTAAGCATCTATTTGAATCAGGCAGGAGACAGCGTTTCCTGGAAGACCATCAACTATAACTCCCCCTCAGTCTTTGCTCTCCTTCCTTACCACGCTGAACCCCCACCCGGGGCCCCCAAGCTGGCTATTGCTTTGGCCTTTCTGTTTATGCTAGGCGTTCTGTTCCTGCTCTTTTTCCGGCGCCGGACAGTGGATAATATTTCTCTTGCTCTGGCCGGAGTTGCTATGAGCTTAGGCATTCCTTTTCTCCTGCCCTATATGCATGAACGATATTTTTTCTTAGGCGGAGTTTTGCTAACGGTAATTGCCTGTGTACTTCCCTCCCTCTCTCCCGCCGCAGTTGGGGCAGAGTTGGCTTCTCTGGGCGGCTATCATGCCTACCTGATGACACGGTATGTACTGGCATTGACCCTGTTCGGTATCATGTGGACCCAATTAATCGAAGGGCTTTTAATGCTAATCGCTATTGTGGTTACTTTGGCATTCCTTTACCGCCGCATTTCTTAAAATCGTTAATAGGCAAAAAGCAAGACCGCCATTGATAAATGTCAATGGCGGTCTTGCTTTGTCATTACATCACCTGTCCCCAGCAGAAATAACGATAACACAAAATACATTGGAGCACCGTCATTCCCACGGTCAGGGCCGCTGTCAACCGTGGCTTCTCCTCCAACTCGTCTGCCGCAAAAAAGAAACATGGAACCGCGCAGGAAAGGTACCGTCCCGCGCTGAGAAGCCAAGAAAGACAATAATTCAGGATAAAATAAACAAAGGCATAGAGCGTAAACATACTCTGGTGTTTTTTACAGCTTTTCCAGAGAAGCAAGGCAAAAACCGGAAACAAAACCAGTTCGGGAATCCACATCTCCCATCTGGTAACCACATTATGCCAAGTAAAGGCGTTCTTCACCAGGTAGGCCAAAACCTTTGGAAACCACATGAAACCCTGGCTCCAGTGCTCCTGCATCTCTGCAAAAGCAAATGGATTAGATCGGAAGAGCGTCGTGTAGGGAAAGAGTGTAGTTGAGGGTGTTGTT
>CANDEE010000065.1 GCA_947383685.1 uncultured Pseudoflavonifractor sp. | reverse complement strand
GGCTATTTTTCTATGGCAGCTCCTGGAGCTCCGCTCTCAGACAGGCAGATATTCAATGGAGATAACCTTGTCGTCCTGAAAAATGAAGGAGAGGGTCGTATTGTCTAAGGTTAACATAAGTGAACCGCTATCTCCCTCCGAGGAGCAGTTATAAGCGTCCATTACATCCGCCCTAAGACAGCCGATGTAAAGGCCTTCCGGGGTAGTCACGCTGTCATCGGTGAGGAGAATGGAGTTTACATAATCTTTATCTCCTTCGGGGCGGGTGGTGATTTGAAAGCCGGAGTAGGTGTAGGTCTTGTCCAGCCCCTCAAAGGCGCAGGAGGCGGCCTCAAAGTAGCTCTGGGGCTCCCCCAGGGCGGCGAGCACGTCGGCCATGTCCTGACCGATGGAGATGGCAAAGTCGCCGGAGAGGAAAAAGTAGGTATCGGCGGGGAAACCCTGGGAGGTGGCGGGACTTACCTCCGGGGCGGCGGACTGGGCCGCCGGAGCCGAGGGCGCGGGGGTGGGAGTCTGGGCGGTCTCTCCGCCGCCGCAGGCGGTAAGGCCCACCGTCAGGGCCAGGGCGGTGAGGACAGTGAAAACAGAATTTCGATTCATGGTATTTCTTCCTTTCCGGGTGTTTCCGTCAATTCCGCCGGGGCTTCCACCGCCGGCAGGCTGGGTTCAGGGACGGGGGAGGGAAGCCCCTCCTCCGGGGGAGCGATAGAAGGCTCCAGCGTGGGTTCCTCCACAGGGGCGGGGGAAAGCTCCGGCACAGGCTCCGGGGTGGTTTCCGTGATTGCCTGGGTCTCCTCCGGGATGGCTTCCGTAATTTCCGGGGTGGCCTCCACCTCCGGAGGCTCTGTGGCAAATACGCCGGGGGGCAGCAATACCTCGCCCCCCTCCGGGGGAAGCTCTGTCTCTACGGGAAGCTCGCTTTCCGGGGGCAGCTCCTCCACGGGGAAGCCCACCGCGGTGACGGGGCAGTTTTCGTAGTCGTATACATAGTAGTTGCTCCGCACGGGGGAGCACTTCTCGGTATATTCCCGGACTGCCGTCTCATCCAGCAGGAAGGAGTTCAGGGGATAGCTGTCGGGGTGGGGGCAGGCGTCGAAATGATACCAGCCGCCGCCCACGTTTACAAGCTGCCAGTAATGGTCGGTGCCTCCGCCCACCCGGTAGAGGTCTACGTTGGGGATGCCCGCCCGGTCAAGGAGGGCCTTGGAGCAGGCAAAGTAGTTATAGCAGTCCCCCCGGCCCCGGGTGAAGCCCACGTAGGCCCCCATGAGCCAGCTGGACTTGTCCGAGGAGCCCACGTACTTCACGTGGGTGTGGACGTAGTTATAGATGGCCCTGGCCTGTTCCCACTGGGACATGGAGGGGGAGAGAATCTTGCCTAAAATGCGGTCAGCCTCCCCGTCCACCATTTCAGCGGTGACCTCTCCGATGGGGGGCAGCGCCACAGGACCCTCCCCGGATACGTCGGCGGTGGGGTCGTTGTCATCCACGCCGGAGACCGCCACCACCGTCACGGTGATAGAAGTCTCCGCCCGGTTACCGGCCTTGTCTTTGGCCCAATAGGTGACGGGATATTCCCCCGGCTCGGTAAGGTTCACGGCGGAGGCGTCGATCTCCAGCTTCACCTTGCCGTCCACCTTGTCCACGGCTGTGACGCCGCTGCGGTAGGAGAGGGTCATACCCACCGCCACCGTCATATCGTGAGGGCCTTCGATGACCGGAGGCTCGGTATCGGGGGGCGGGGGAGTTGGGGTTGGCTCCGCGGTGGGAACGGGGGTGGGGGTGGGGTCGGGTCCCGGCTGGTTCTGCTGCCGGAACAGGAACAGTCCCAGGGCACAGGAGACCGCCAAAACACAGAGGATCAGCACAGCGCCAATCCCCGCCCCGGAGCCTGTCTTTTTTTCTTTGATACCGGATGAAGGCATATTGACCCAAACCTTTCCTCTGTGAAGGGCCCTCTTTGGAGCCGCCCCGTTCCTTGGACTAAAAATTTTATCATATTTCGGGAGATTTGGCAAGGGGCCGGGGATATTTGGGCGGTTTTGACGGAGAAGGGCGGCCCTTGACACCACAGGGGAGAAAGGCTATACTTACCTTATCTATGCCCCAGTCCCTGTCCGGGGCGAAAAGAGAGAAAAAACCAACACCTTTCGGGGGATGGATATGCAGAACAACGTGCTGAAATACCTGAAATGCATCGTGGCGGAAAAGCCGGACAAGCTGGCCTTTTCCGACGGGACGGCGGGCCTGACCTTTCAAGAGGTCTATGACCAGAGCCGGGGAGTGGGAAGCTACCTCCACCAGAAGGGGATCTACAAAAAGCCCGTGGTGGTCTTTATGCGGAAGGCTCCCAAGGAGGTGGCCGCCTTTTTCGGGGTCATTACCGGAGGCTGCTTCTACGTGCCCATCGACGAGGAAATGCCCGCCGGGCGGATTCAGCTCATTCTGGACAATGTAAGCTCTCCTCTTGTCATCTGCGATAAGGACACCATCGCCACCGCCCGGACTTTCCGGTTAGGGGAGGGGGAGGCCGTCCTCTACGACGACATTTCCGCCACAGCGGTGGACGCCGAAGCCCTGGAGGCCATTTACGGGCGGGCCATAGACACCGACCCCATCTACATCGTCTTTACCTCCGGCTCCACCGGCATCCCCAAGGGGGTGGCGGCCTGCCACCGCTCGGTCATCGACTATGTGGAGCAGCTCTCCGAGATATTGGAGTTTGACGGAGATACCGTATTCGGCAACCAGTCCCCCCTCTATTTTGACGCCTGCCTGAAGGAGCTTTACCCCACCCTGAAGTTCGGGGCGACTACATACCTCATCCCCAAGGGCCTCTTTTCCCTTCCTACGGCCCTGGTGGAGTACCTGAATGAGCACAAGGTCAACACCATCTGCTGGGTGGTCTCCGCCCTCACCATGGTCAGCGCCCTGGGGGCCTTTGACATTGTGAAGCCGGAATACCTCCGCACCGTTGCCTTTGGAAGCGAGGTCTTTCCCATCAAGCAGCTCCGCCTGTGGCGGCAGGCTCTGCCCCAGGCCGCCTTTACCAACCTCTACGGCCCTACCGAGGGGACGGGTATGTGCTGCTGGTACCGGGTGGAGCGGGAGTTTGCCGACGATGAGGCCATCCCCATCGGCCGGCCCTTCCCCAACCGGGAAATCCTCCTCCTGAAGCCGGACAACACCCCGGCGGGGGACGGAGAGGAGGGGGAGATCTGCATCCGCGGCACCTCCATTACCTTGGGCTACTACAACGACCCGGAGCGGACGGCGGCGGCCTTTGTCCAGAACCCCCTGAATACCGCCTATCCCGAGGTCATCTATAAGACCGGGGACATGGGACGGTACAACGGGCGGGGAGAGCTGGTCTTTGTCTCCCGGAAGGACTACCAGATCAAGCACATGGGCCACCGTATCGAGCTGGGGGAGATCGAGGTCAACGTGAATATGCTCCCCGGCGTCCGCATGGCGGCCTGTATCTACGACGGGGAAAAGAAGAAGATCGTGCTGTGGTACGACGGCGGCCCGGACGAGAAGGAGCTGACCCGGGAGCTGAAAACCAAGCTGCCCCGGTATATGCTGCCGAACCGGATTTATAAGGTAGACAAGCTGCCCTTCACCCCCAATGGGAAAATTGACCGGGTGGCGTTAAAGAAGATGTATGAGAAAGGATGAGCGATCATGGAAGAACTGCTGGAAATTCTGCGGGAAATGCACCCCGATGTGGACTTTGAGACCGAGGAGGGCCTCATTGACAACGGTGTTCTGGACTCTCTGGACATTGTGAGCCTCATTTCCGAGATCAGCGAGAATTTTGACGTGACTATCACCGCCAAGGACATCCTGCCGGAGAACTTCAACTCGGCCCAGGCCCTTTACGAGCTGATCCGCCGCCTGGAGGAAGAAGGCTAAATGCTCTTTACCTCCTACGCCTTTCTGGGCTTTGTCCTGGTTCTGCTGGCGCTGTATTACCTGCTGCCCCTGCGGTGCCAGCAGCCCCTTTTGCTGGGGGCGAGCTGCGTTTTCTACCTGGCGGCAGGACCGAAATATATCCTTTACATCCTCTTTACCGCCCTCACCGCCTGGTATGCCGGGGTGAGGATGGGCCGGAACGCCCAAAAGGCCTCCGCCTTTTTGAAGGAACACAGGGAGGAGCTTTCCCGGGAGGAGAAAAAGGCATATCAAGGGGCAAACAAAAAAGTCCGCCGGCATTGGCTGGCGGGCTGCCTTGTGCTGAATATGGGCGTTTTGGCGGTGGTGAAGTATACAAACTTCGCCATCGCCAACTTAAACGGCCTGTTTTCCGCCCTGGGCCGTCCTGGCCTTTCCTTCCTAAACCTGGCCCTGCCTCTGGGCATCTCCTTTTATACCTTCCAGGCCGTGGGCTATCTGGTGGATGTGTACCGGGGCACGATGGAGGCGGAGAAAAATCCCTTCCGGTTCCTCCTTTTTGTCTCCTTCTTTCCCCAGCTCATCCAGGGCCCCATCAGCCGTTTTGGAGACCTGGGGGAGACGTTGTACGCTCCCCACGCCTTTGACGCAAAGCAGGTCGCCTTTGGCCTGCAGCGGATGCTGTGGGGCTACTTCAAAAAGCTGGTGGTGGCCGACCGGATTCTGGCGGCGGTCATGACCATCATTGGGGACGTAAATACCTACCGGGGGGCCTATGCCGCGGTGGGGATGCTCTTTTACACCATCCAGCTCTACGCCGACTTCACCGGAGGCATCGACGTGACCATCGGTCTGGCCCAGGCGCTGGGCATCAGGGTGAGGGAGAACTTCAACCGCCCCTATTTCTCCAAATCCCTCAAGGAATACTGGCGCAGGTGGCATATCTCCATGTGCTCCTGGTTCCGGGACTACCTTTTTTATCCCCTGTCCACCTCCCCGGCCATGCGGGGCTTTACCAAGTGGGCCAGGAAACACCTGGGGGACAAGGCGGGCAAGCGTTTACCCGTCTATGTCTCCTCCTTTGTGGTATGGTTCTCCACGGGCCTTTGGCACGGGGCAAGCTGGAACTTTATCGTCTGGGGCCTTCTCAACTACGTGGTGCTCATGGCCTCGGAGGAGTTGGAGCCTCTCTACGCCAAATTCCATCAAAAATTTCCGGTGAAAGGCAAATCCTGGTACAAACTTTTCCAGGTGGGGCGAACCTTCCTTTTGGTGTGCGTGCTGAACATCTTTGACTGCTACGCCGCTCTGGGGGAGACGGTGAGGGCCATCGGGAGCGTCTTTACCGTCCACAACTGGAACGTGCTCTGGGACGGTTCCCTGCTGGCCCTGGGGCTTACCGGCCTGGACTACGGCATTTTGATCCTGGGCTGCCTTCTCATGCTGGGGGTGAGCCTTGTCCAGCGGACCGGAAGCGTCCGGGAGAAAATCCACGCCAAGCCCTACTGGGTCAGATTTGCATTGTGGTACGGCCTGTTTCTGCTGGTGCTCCTCATGGGGGCCTACGGCGTAGGCTACGACCAGAGCCAGTTTATCTATAACCGCTTCTGATTGCCGGGAAGGGAGGACGAAGCCATGAAACAAAAACCATATATCCGAGTCGTGGCCTCGGCCCTCGTCATCCTGGTGACCCTGGGCCTTCTCCAGCGGCTCCTGATGCCCAAGTATGTGGACGGCATTGTGGAGGGGGCCTTTGTGGCGGAATATTACAAGGAGGTCAAGGATCACGACCTCCTTTTCGTGGGGGACTGCGAGGTCTACGAAAACTTCTCTCCCGCGGTGCTGTGGCAGGAGTTTGGCGTCAACAGCTATATCCGGGGCAGCGCCGAGCAGTACATTTTCCAGTCCTATTATCTCCTGGAGGACGCCTTCCGCTACGAAAAGCCCCAGGTGGTGGTGTTCAACATCCAGTCCCTCCAGTTTTCTGAGGCCCAGAATGAGGCCTATAACCGTATGAGCCTGGAGGGGATGAAATGGTCCCCCACCAAGGTGAAGGCCATTTTCGCCTCCATGAAGGAGGGGGAGCATTTCCTGGACTACCTGTTCCCCATCCTCCGCTACCATACCCGGTGGAGCCAGTTGGAAAAGACCGATGTGGAGTACCTCTTTGACACCAAGCCCGTGTCCTTCAACGGCTACTATATGCGGGTGGACGCCAAGCCCGCCGGGGACGTGCCCAAGGGGAAGCCTCTGGCGGACTACTCCTTTGGGGACAACGCCTGGAAGTATCTGGACAAGATGGCGGACCTGTGCGAGAGGGAAGGGGTGCAGCTGGTACTGATCAAGGCCCCCAGCCTGTACCCCTACTGGTATCCCCAGTGGGAGGAGCAGGTGGAGCAGTACGCCGCCCAAAGGGGGCTTCCTTACCTCAACTTCCTGGAGCTTCAGGAGGAGACGGGCATTGACTATGAAACCGACACCTATGATGGCGGGCTCCACATGAACCTTTCCGGGGCGGAAAAGCTGTCCCGCTGGCTGGGAACGTGGCTGAGAGAAAACACCGCCCTCACAGACCGCCGGGGGGAGGAGGCCCTTTCCGCCCGTTGGGAGGAAAAGCTGGCGGCCTACGAGGCGGAAAAACAGCGGCAGTATGAGTATTACGGGATCACACCGTAAGGGTGGCACCGTTTGTTTGAGGGGTGACACCGCTCCTTCCACTGCGCGGACGTGAAAGACCGTTCTTTTCTTTAGAAGAAAAGAACGGCCTCTCACACTCTCCAAGAAAAGAATCTTGTGGGGGGATCGGGGAATATGGCCTTTTGTTTCCGGCTTATAGGATGGATTAGAATAGCTTCGTCAGCCCCGCTGCCGCTTCCAATCAGCGAATTCCCAAAGAAATTGCCGCTGACCGGGAAGCGCCTGTGTGGTGCAGCTTTAGAGGCAGACGGCACCAACATACAACAAACAGAAACGAGTTGATCGGTATGTGCGGTATCTGCGGAATGTTCAACCAGACAAACGCCTCCCGCCCCGACCGGGGCGTACTGGACAATATGCTCCGGGCCATCCGCCACCGGGGGCCTGACGGCACAGAGGCCCTGGTGCTGGACAACGTGGCCCTGGGCTTTAACCGCCTGAGCTTTCTGGACCTCAGCGGCGGGATGCAGCCCATCCAGAACGAGGATCAAACCCTCTCCATGATCTGCAACGGAGAGGTCTTTAACTTCCGGGAGCTGCGGAAGGAGCTGGAGGAGAAGGGCCACCGGTTCCGTACCAGGACCGATGTGGAGGTCATCCTCCACCTCTATGAGGAGGAGGGCCTGGAGTTCCCCAAGCGGCTCAACGGGCAGTTTGCCATCGCTCTCTATGACGGCAATAAAAAGCAGCTCCTTCTTGTCCGGGATCAGATCGGCATCTGCCCCCTCTTTTATACCGTCCATGATGGGCGGCTCCTCTTTGCCTCGGAGATCAAGGCCATCCTGGAATACCCCGGGGTGCCCCGGCGGCTCAATATGAAGGCGGTAGACCAGCTCATGAATTTCCCCGGCGTGGTGTCTCCCGTCACCTTTTTCCACGGTATCCACGCCCTTCAGGGGGGCCATATGCTGGTGGTGACGGCAGAGAGCGTCCGGGATCTGGAGTTCTGGGACTTGCGCTATCCCACGGAGGAGGGTCCCGACCTGGGAGAGGAGTATTACGCCGAAACCCTGCGGGAAAAGCTGAAGGAGGCCATCTCCCGCCGGCTGGTGGCCGACGTGCCCATCGGGTTTTATATCTCCGGGGGCCTGGACAGCTCGGTGGTGGCCTGCTATATCGGGAAATTCCTCTTGAACAGCTATTATTCCTTCTCTGCGGAAATTGGGGAGGGGGAGCTGGATGAGAGCGCCTTTCAGCAGATGGTGAAGGAATGTGTGGGCTCTACCCATTACAGCACCAAGGTTAATGAGGCCGAACTTTGGGAGAATCTGGGCAAGGTCATCTATCACGCCGAATCGGCGGTGAAGGAGACCTACGACGTGGCGGCCTACCTTCTCTCCGGCCTTGTCCAGCAGTCCCCGGCCAAGGCCGTGCTGACGGGCCAGGGCTCGGATGAATTTTTCTGCGGCTATGTGGGCTATATGCTGGACCTGTTCCGCAATATGCAGAAGGGGAGGATGACCCCTGAAGAACAGGCGGCCAACGAGCTTTTGTGGGGGGACCCCTATTTCCGCTACGAGCGTATCCACCCGGAGATTCGGAAGGTCCACCGCCAGCTATACAGCGGCAATGTCCGGGGGGAGATAGAGCATTTCTCCGCCTGGCGGGAAAGCCCCATCGACACCCGGAAGGTGGCGGGGCTCAGCTCCCAAAAGCGGCGCTCCTACATTGATTACAAGCTCCGCCTTTCCGACCACCTGCTGGGGGA
The DNA here is from genome assembly GCA_947383685.1 of uncultured Pseudoflavonifractor sp. Classification (GTDB taxonomy): domain Bacteria; phylum Bacillota; class Clostridia; order Oscillospirales; family Oscillospiraceae; genus Vermiculatibacterium. The sequence continues at coordinate 29 of CANDEE010000065.1, read as the reverse complement.
GCACGGGGACCGGATGTTCTTCTCCCACT
>CANDEE010000064.1 GCA_947383685.1 uncultured Pseudoflavonifractor sp. | reverse complement strand
TATAAGGGAGCTGGGAAAACCACCATCCGGGGTGTGCTGTGGCATTCCACCGGTGCAAATAACCCCAATCTGAAACGATATGTCCAGCCCGATGATAATGCCGTAGACCGAGCCAGGATGTTGGAGCTGCTGGGCGTGAACAAGAGCGGGAACGACTGGAACCACATTTCCAGGGAGGCCGGTGTCCATGCTTGGGTCGGTAAGCTCGCCAGCGGCGAGGTAGCTTCCGTTCAGGTTGGCGATTGGGACAAGAAGGCATGGGGCTGTGGCTCTGGCAAGAAGGGCTCCTGCAACAATGGCTGGATTCAATTTGAAATCTGCGAGGATAACCTGAGCGACCCGGTTTACTTTGAAAAGGTTTACCGGGAAGCGGTTGAGTTGACAGCCTATCTGTGTAAGCTCTACAACCTTGACCCGCAGGGCACGGTCACATATAGCGGTGTCAGGGTGCCAGTTATTCTGTGCCACCAGGATAGCTACCAGCTTGGCCTTGGTTCCAATCATGGCGACGTTCTGCACTGGCTCCCGAAGTACGGGAAGAGTATGCAGACTGTGCGTGATGATGTCTCCGCTCTACTGGTGGGGGCGAATACCAACAAAGAGGAGGATGACGACATGGATGTGGCACGTTTCAAGGAGCTCTGGGGTGAGATGCGCAAGGAACTTCAGGACAATGACAGCAGCAAGTACAGCGAGGAGGCCCGTGCCTGGGCGACTTCCACCGGCCTGATTGCAGGCAACGGCACAGAAATCAATGGCGAACCCAACTATATGTGGGCTGATGTGCTCACGAGAGAGCAATTCGTCACCGTGTTGTACCGCTTTGCGAAGCTGATGGGCAGGGCGTAAGGAGACTAAGTATGTCGCACTGCAAATTTACTGCTTCTGGTCTGCTCATATGGAGTGAGCTGCCAGAAGTTTTAATCATCGGCGGAGTTTCATTGGATAGTGCGGATAAAGAGGTGATTTGTAAAAATGACCATCAAGATTGAGCGAGGGCGGAAGAAACCCAGACGGCGCAAGAAGAAGCGCCAATCTATCGGGTTTACGAACAAACTCGCCCTCTACCTCATGCTGTTTCTGGCAGCAGGGCTTGCGGGTGGATTCATTCTCGCTTGGAAGAGTATCGAGTTCCAGTATATGGGCGCTCTGGCGTGCTTCACCGTGGTGTTCACCCCGGTGGGCACCGCCATCGGCATCGTGCTGAACAGCATTGTGCGCAAGAGCGAACATGAGAACACGAGTGCTGAGGGCGAGGGAATCAAGTTCGCTGCTGCAAAGGCGGCGGGATTTGCACAAACGGATGATGGGGTCGAAGAGAGCCCCGCAATTTGAGAGGAGGAGTGACTATGAACATGGAGTGGCTGCAGCTTATTGTGTCCGTTCTCGCCGGTCTGGCTACTGCCATCCCTCTGGCTATCAAGCTGGTGGAGTATGTCCAGAAGGCTGTAAAAGAGAAGAATTGGGGGAAGGTGCTGGACATGGTGATGAAGTACATGGCAACTGCTGAGGAGAAGTTCGATAACGGCGCAGACCGTAAGGAGTGGGTGCTGGCTATGGTCAAGGCATCTGCGGACACTGTTGATTACGACATCGACATGGAAGTTATCAGCAAGCTCATCGACGACCTGTGCAACATGAGCAAGAAGGTTAATGCACCTGCGGAAACCGGAGAGGCAGGTGAGTAAGCTATGAGCATTCAGGAAATTCTGGCAAGCTCCGGCGGCGCTCTGGTCATCCTGATGACGCTGGTGCAGATTGCGCCTATCAAGGTCAATCCGTGGTCTGCTATCGGGAAGATGATTGGGAAGGCACTGAACGGTGACGTGATTGCGAAGTTGAATGAGGTGCAGGGCCGTCTGGACGAACATATCCGCATCGACGATGAGCGTAATGCGGATGCGCACCGAGTTCAAATCCTGCGTTTCAACCGGGAACTTTTGCAGGACAATATCCCCCATACTCAGGAGGATTTCATCGAAGCCCTTTCTGAAATTGACTTCTATGAGCGTTACTGCAAAGAGCACCCAGAGTATGAGAACAACCGGGCGGTGCTGGCGATTCAGAATATCGAGCGGGTGTACAGCGAAAGGCTGGAAAAGCACGATTTTGGTAATGCCTGAAATAAAAATAGGAGAGTTACTTGCGATTGCAGGTAGCTCTCCTTCTTTTTACGCTTTATAATTGGGGTTTTCAATCCACGGGCCAGACACAGGCTTCGTGGAAGAAAAGTATCTGGTCTCTATGGGGAGGTAAGGCACTCCGTCTTTGTGGGTCTCGGCCATGAATCTGACGTTGGTCTGGTGGAGAACCTCGGCAATCTGCTCCTCTGTGAGCTGGTCAGTATACGTTTCTCCTTTGGGAGGGAAAGCACCGTCGTCTATATAAATAGAGCAGGCATGGGTACGCCCAGCGTTTTCTCCGAGCATTTCCTCAATGGAACGCCAGTTTACCGAAATAATCTTCCCTGCGTTAATGGCCTCGATGTATTTTTCTACCATAGTGGTCTCCTTCCCGAATATTTGCTTACAACATCGCTGATTCATTATAGCTTATATCAGCGCTCTTGTAAACAAATATTTTATATGTACACGCCCCAGTTTGAACCGTTTCCAAGGGCGTAAAAGTCGTGGTAGGTTGATTGTATAGCTTTGCCGCTAAATAATTCCGAATGGTCCTAAATGTTGGTTTAAGATTTTCTGCCGGTCGCAAATCCTTCCGTTTGAATTTGCCGATGTCCTCAAGCCTTTCCCCATACCGTGGTATGTTTGGAATTTCCTCAAAAAGAATTCTTCCATCTTTTTCTATTTTCTGCAAATAAATACGTTCATTGCCATTAAACCAGACACCAATATATGCTTTTGAAAAACGCAGATAATCTTCAAGCTGGCTTCTACCATCTCTTCGATTCTTCTTTTTACACTCAACAATAATGTATATACTATCTTCATCATGAACTTCGCCGGTGAACACTGCGATATCAACGGGATATTCTTTTTTCTTGTCCGACGGCCTTACTTTGACTCGGTATTGAGGACGTGTGTGAATATGGGATTTGGGGTAACCGTAGTCATCCACTAAAATCTTTGAGAACGGTTGAACAGCATCAATTTCCTCTGGACTCTCCTTGACCTGCAAACCAGAAATAAAATCAATGATATATCCCTCTCTATTCGCATCCATTTCTTTTACCTCCGGTTGTTGTGTCGCCTATTGTTGCTTTTTCATTCCCCAAAGGTGGGCTGACATAACGAATTATATCTGTCAAATCACAGTGAAGCGCATAGCAGATGCGAGCTAAAACATCAAGGTCCGGTCTCTTAATCTCGTTTTTGCAATATGCGTTCAACTGCGTCCGTTGTAAATTTGCTTCTTCGGCCAATTTGTTTTTGCTGTAGTGCCTCTTCTGCAAATACTCAGCCAAAACAATATCAAAATGCCCATAATCAAGAGGTTCACTCATTTCATAACCCCCTTTTTGTCAATTATAGCAGAAACTTTTGATATGTACAGCTGTAATTATATGCAGGGGGTGGTCGATGAAAAATATAAAACGTGTCAGCGCCGACAATGAAAAGTACAGCGCTGACACTTTCTAATTAGTCCAAAGGCGAATAATCCGTCACATTCCTCAGATACTCCTCCGGATTACCATTGAGGATCAAATCGGCGTACCCAAGCGGGTCGTTGTAAATCAGGTAATCCAACTCTGACCGCTGGTGCACATTCTTGGCAACCTCATCCTCCACAGCAGTACAGTCAATCGAAATCATGCTGCCATCGGAAAATTTCAGCTCTACACAGGCCGTATCAATGTTGAACTCGCAAGAAATGAGTTTACCCATAGGCTTATACCTCCATATTGTAAAAAACAGCCCGTCTGAATCCCTGTTAGGAATCAGACGGGCTTTCGTATGCACCCCGAAACCGTCAGCTAACAGTGATAAGTGAATTTAGTTCCTTATCACTATCAAGCCAACGGTTACAGGCTTTTTTATTTTTGGCTTCAGAAGGTATGTCGAGGTTTTGACCTCCTTTTGACCTCCTGCGGCCTTATTTTATACTGCTTTGACCGGTTGCCTTTCCATATGCCATTTCTACGGCACGGTAGCGCTTAAAAATATCAACCGGACCCCATCGTATCACGTACCACTGTGACCATACCTTACGCCTGAGGTCCTCTGTCAAGCCGTTTTTACACCAACTGGCGGCGCTGCCGTTCCTTTTCGGCCGCCTCATCCTCGGCCGGATACCACATGGGGGACGCAAACCGAACCTTACAGGCCTCTCCCTCGGCAAATGCAATGCGGTGGGGAGTCTGAATTTTTAGCTTTTGCTCGCCCACGGGTACAATATACTCGGTGCGGTCGGTAAGGAAAATGCGCTTCTCAATGTGGGTGGGATAGCCCTCCTGGTCCGCACCCAGCAGGTCAATGGAGTTGGGCCGGGTAGCCACTACCATTTGCTTGTCGGCGTCCTTGGGAATATCCAGGGCCAGCGGATTCTCCATGTCGCCCTTGGCGTAGACCTTTCCGTCCACAATTTCCACATTGATGAAGGTGCTCTCACCCAGGAAGCTGTGGACAAACCGGCTGTTGGGCTTATTATAGAGGTTCTCCGGGGTATCGATCTGCATGATCTTACCCATGTCGCAGACCATCATCCGGTCGGAGATGGCCATGGCCTCCGACTGGTCGTGGGTAACAAAGATGATGGTGAAATTAAACTTCCGCTGCAATTCTTTAATTTCAAACCGCATGGTTTCCCGAAGCTTGGGGTCCAGGTTGGAAAGAGGCTCATCCAACAGCATAACCTTGGGCTGGGTGACAATGGCCCGGGCCAGGGCAATGCGCTGCTGCTGTCCACCGGACAGGTCAGAGGGATAGACGTTCTCCAACCCAGTAAGGCTGGTGTGCTTCATGGCCTCCTTAACCCGCTGCTCAATCTCGGTCTTATTCACCTTTTGGATGCGCAGGGGGAAGGCCACGTTTTCAAATACATTCATGTGGGGCCAAACGGCAAAGGACTGGAACACCATGCCCAGGCCCCGCTCCTCCGGGGGAATATACAGGTTTTTCTCCTTGGAGGACACCAGCTTGCCGCACAGCTCGATTTCGCCTTCACTCAGGTCCTCAAACCCTGCAACCATCCGCAGAGTGGTGGACTTGCCGCAGCCGGAGGGCCCCAGGAAGGAAAAGCACTCACCCTCGTGAACGTTCAGGTTGAAATCGTCCACAGCCACAATATCGCCCAATGTTTTGGTGGTGAACCGTTTGGTCACGTGTCTCAGCACTACTTGATCCATGGCTCAGACCCCCTTCCTGTCCTTCGTCACTTCGGTGACGATGGTATTGCAGACGATAATAATAACGATAGCAATAGAGCCTAGAGCCGCCGCCTGGGGGATCATTCCCGCATCCCGGAGGGAGTAAATCTGAACGCCCAGGGTCCGGGTATAGGGCCCGTACAGAAGAACGGAGGTGGTGACCTCACGCATGGCCGGCAGGAAGATGAGGAAGAAGCCGGAAACCATGGCGGGACGAATAAGGGGCAGGGTCACGTCCTTCAGGCTCTCCATATGGCTGGCTCCGCAGGTACGGGCCGCCTCCTCCAAAGAGGGGTGAACCTGTAAGAGCGCCGCCGAGGAGCTTTTCATGGAGAAGGACAGGTACCGGGCAATGTAGGCAATCAGAATGATCCACAGGGTATTGTAGAGGCTGATTCCAAAGATAGCGCCGGACCAGGCCAGAATCACGCCGATGGCCAGCACAGTACCCGGCAGGGAGTAAGGCAGCACAGAAAGAATCTCCAATACTTCCTTTCCCTTGGGCTTGATCTTCTGCACCACATAGGCAATGAGGGTGCCCAGGAACATACAGATGATGCCCGCGCCGATGGACAGGATGAGGGAGTTCTTGATGGACCCCAAAGTGCCGTCGGACTTAAACACCTTAATGTAATTGTTGAGGGTGAAGTTTTCGGGAACCAGGGGCAGGCCGTAGGCCTTCACCAAGCTCACCAGGAAGATCATCACCAAAGGCACCACCACGATGAGCACCAGGGTGGCAATACAGAGGATCAGCAGGGGAATTTTAGCGCCCCGGAGTTTAATAAGGGTGGGGCGCATACTCTTGCCCTTAATGATGTCATAGCTGCCGGAGGAGAGGATTTTCTTCTGAAGCACCAGGGCAATCGCCACGACCACCACCAGCATGATGGACAGGGCCGCGCCCTGGCGGATGCCCTCAAAGCTGCCGCCGGTGCGGGAAATGACGGCGTAAATCTTGGTGGGCAGGGTGAAGATGCCCTGGGAGAAGCCCAGGATGGAGGGCACGCCGAAGTGTGCCAGAGAGGTGGTCATAATGAGCAGGGCGCCGGCAGAGATGGCGGGCACTACCAGAGGAAGGGTAATCTTCCGAATAACCGTCATCTGCTTGGCGCCCGCGATCCGGGCGCATTCCTCCAGAGTGGGGTCCATCCGCTCCAGAGCGGAGACCACCTGCATAAACACGAAGGGGAAGTAGTAGGAAAGCTCCACAAAGATAATACCGCCCAGGGTGTTGATGTTGACAGGCGCCTTGGAGAGGTGGAAAACGCTCATCAAAAGCTTATTGAGGTAGCCGGAGCGTCCGTTGAGCAGCAGGTCCCACGCCATAGCCCCCAGGAAGGGGGGGAACATATAGGGAATGTTGAACAACGCCCGCATGAGGCCCTTAGCCGGTATATCGCTGCGGCCCAGAAGCCAGGCGTAGAAGGTACCCAGGATGGTTCCCAACAGGGTCACCCAGAAGGCGATCTTGATGGTGTTCCACATAGCGGACAGGTTGCTGGGATCGGTAAGCTGTCCGATAAAAAGCTGGGGATCAAAGTGGCCCTGGAAAAAGAAGGAGTTGTAGATGATAGACACCACGGGGATGACCACCACCACCAGCAGCAGGACCACACTGACAGCGGTGAGAATGCCATCTACGCTGAAGCGCCGGCCATCCACCGCCGCCAGGTCTTTATTCTTTCCAAAACGGCTCATGCCGACACCTCCTTTTTCGGGGGATAGAAGCGGTAGTTGAGGAACCGGACGCCGGTCTCGGCCCCCTCCTTGACCACACCCTGACGGGCGGCGTCAAGGGCATTCTGCTGAACCCGAAGCTCCTGCCCACCCAACTGGATGAAGTAGTCATACTCGCTGCCCAGAAACACGGAACGGGTCACGGTAGCCTTCACAGGGGAAGTAGGATCAAAGACAATGTCGTTGGGACGAACGCCAACCTCCAGGCCTTTAGACAAGTCGGCTCCCTCAGGAAGAACGCCGTCGGCCCAAGGGATAGACGCGCCGCCGGCGGGCTTCAGGGTCAGCTTTCCCCCCTCAACCTCCACGGGAATAAAGTTGGACACGCCGATGAACTCAAAGGTAAACCGGTTGGCGGGCCGAAGAATGATGTCCTCGTCGGTCCCCATCTGGCACAGCGTGCCATCCGGCTCCATGACCGCCATCCGGTCGCACAACTGCAAGGCAGACTGCTGGTCATGGGTGATGTAGAGAACGGTGGTACCGCTCTTGCGCTGGATTTCCCGAATCTCCTCCAGCATCTGCTCCCGGAGCTTGGCGTCCAGGTTGGTAATGGGCTCGTCCATGACGATAATATCACTGTTGGTCACCAGTGCCCGGGCAATGGCCACCCGCTGCTGCTGACCGCCGGAGAGCTGGCTGGGCAGGTGGTTGGCGTACTCGGTCATGTTCACCATGGCCAGAGTATCGGCCACCCGCTGGGCAATCTCCGTCTTGTTGACACGCTTCTTTTTCAGGGGGTAACCCACATTCTCGCTCACCGTCAGATGGGGCCAGACGGCGTAATCCTGAAAGACGATGCCGATGTTCCGGCGCTCCACCGGCATATTGGTCCGGTTCTTGGCGCTGAATATGCAGTTATCGCCCACATAGATTTCTCCTGTATCCGGCTTGTTCAGACCCAACAGGCAGCGGACCAAGGTGGTCTTGCCGCAGCCGGAGGGTCCCACCAGGCAGAGGATTTCGCCGCTTTCAATGTCCAGGCTGAAATCCTTGAGAATCTGGTGGTCGCCGTACTTGAAGGAGATGTTCTTAAATGAAACCTTTGCCAAAAAGTTTCCCTCCTTACTCTCTTTTTGATGGACCCTTATTAACAACAAGGTGGGGGCAACGTATCGTTTCCCCCACCTTGTCAGTTACAGTTTTGTTCCTGCCCGGGCAATCTGCTTCTCACCCAGTGGTCCTTACCAGTGGTTTAGCGCATGGGCCAGGCAGGTCCTTCTGTCCGGGAGAGATTGGAATTAGGACAGGCCAAAAATCTTGTTGAAGGTCTCCAGGTTGTCCTTACCATCAGAGGCCAGCTTGGCAAAGTCGGATTCCAGCATAGAGGGGATAGCAGACAGGTCCACGGCCTGCTCCACGTCGCCGCGGACAGAGACCAGGTTGTTGGCAACCAGGATTTCCTGGCCTTCTTTGGACAGGATGTAGTCATACAGAAGTTTGCCGTTCTCCTCGTTGTTGCAGTCCTTCACCAGGCCGATGGGGCTGGCGATGGAGACGGTATCCTCGGGATACAGGAAGGCAATGGGGGAGCCCTCAGCCACCAGGTTAGCGGTGACGTAGTCCAGGCATACGCCCACCTGATAGGCACTGGCAGCCAGCTGGTTGTGGGTAGCGGTGGTGCCGCTCTCCAGCAAGCAGCCGTTGTCCTTCAGCTTCTGCATATAGTCAGCGCCGTACTTGTCGGAGCAC
>CANDEE010000063.1 GCA_947383685.1 uncultured Pseudoflavonifractor sp. | reverse complement strand
TTTTGCTGTTGGTTTAATTAGGGCTGTCAGATAATCAGGGATACGGTATCCTCAACTGCCTGTGCGGTTGATTTTATACCTGCCCTCGTTGGATTCAGCTTGCCGCTCAACAGCGAGCTGGTATAGAGCGTCTTACGGTGTTCCATAGAGCTTAAATATATGAATTCCAATAACGCCAAAGGGGCAGGTAGTTTCATAAACTACCTGCCCCTTTTATCTGTTATACTATATCTTGTGTTTCGGCTTGCTCTTTACCACCCCATGTAGGAAAAGTGCATATAGTCGTGGTAGCCGTAACTGGCATCACTGTTGTCCGCCCAGGCATCGCCGCCCCAGGACCAGCCGTGTTCCCGGAAGATGCGGACCACGGAGCCGTTGGGACTGATGGAATAGGGATTGCTTCCCGGCTGCCACAGGGAGCCGGTTTGGATACGCCCGTTCCGAATCTGGTAGTTTTCGTTCCAGTTGATGTCAATGGCGGTACCGCAGTTGTGCTCGCCGGTGGCCTTGTCCCCCCGCCAGCCATATCCCCCCAGGTCGTGGAAGGGGAACTGCTCCGGGTCGTTAAATATTTCGGTGAAGATGCTCACAACATCGTCGGCAATGGCGGCGTTGATGGGGAAACTGCCTTTGGTGGCGTATTTGTTGCCGTTTTTGTCAATGCGCCACATGGGGACGGTGATGGTGACCATATGCTGCTCGGCCTCGGAGCGGCTCCCATAACGGCGCTGCTTGGCGTTGCCGTAGAGGAGGAGCTTTTTCTGGTCATTTTCTCCCAGCTTCCGCAGCCAGAAGTTCTGGGAATCATACTCTGCCTGGGTAATTTGCTGAGCGGCAAGCTGCTCGTAATAGGTCTCCTCATCCAGCTCTGCCTGGGTAAAGGGACGCATGGTGACGGCATAGAGGTCCCGGCTCCGGGTGACGGTGGCGCCGCCGTCCACGGCGGAGTAGTGCTTGGGGGCGTACAGGTCGGCAAGCTCAGCGGTGGAGGCGCCCAGCTCGGCGGGGATCACCTTGTCCTCTACCAAAAGGCCGCCGTCCTGGTCCAGAAGGCGAAGGGTGATGCTCTTTGGCTCGCCCCATATCCGCATCTCCGCCAGGGGGAGGGCGCGCATGAGGAGCGCAGTGCCGTCAGCACGCTTGATGGTTTCGCCGCCGCCAAAGGTGCCATCGGTGCGGCCCTTGACGATGACTGCCTCAAAAAGACGGGATACAGCGGCCTGATGGTTCTGGTCCAGGCTGTTCCAATCGGAAAAGGAGGCAGCGGCCGTGGGAATTTCCCAGTCCTCGTCATCGGAGGGGGCGCTCCAAAACATATCCTTATAGTCCAGGTCCAGCAGCAGCCGGTTTAGAAGCACGGCGGCGTCTTGGCGCAGAATGGGCTGGGAGAGGGTGGCGGGAGACACGGGGAGAAAGTCGTTCTCTGTCAGCAGTCCCATCTCTTTGGCGGCGTCATATCCGGCAATATCCCAGGCGGCGCCCATCTCCAATTGGAGGGCGTATTCCTCCGGATAGATGGCCCGGGTCAGCATGACCAGGTATTGCCCCCAGGTCAGGGTGGCCTCCGGAGCCATGCGGCCGTCGTCCATGCCCTTGAGGATACCCAGCCTTACGGCCTCGACCATATCGGAATAGGCCCAGTAATCCTCGGAGAGATCGGGGTATTTTCTACTATCCCCGGAGGCAGAGGCCCCCGCTGGGAGGAGGAAGGCGGCGCAGAGAACCAGAGCGCACAGGGAGCGAAGCAGTTTCATATAGGCCATCCTTTCTTTTGGAGGCTTATTTGCCCATGTAGGAAAAGTGCATATAGTCGTGGTAGCCCTGACTGTCGTCGCTGTCATAAGCCCAGGCGTCGCCGCCCCAGGACCAGCCGTGTTCTTCAAAAATACGGACCACAGAGCTGTCGGGGCCGATGGAGTAGGGGTCCTCTCCCGGCGTCCAGTGGGAACCAACCAGCACCTTGCCGTCCCGAATCTGGTAATTTTCGTTTGCGTTGATGTCCACGGCGGTACCGCAGTTGTGCTCTCCCGTGGCGCTGTCTCCCCGCCAGCCATAGCCACCCAGGTCGTGGATGGGGAATTGCTCCGGGTCGTTGTAGATTTCGGTAAAGAGGGCCACCGTGTCCTCCGCAATGGCGGAGTGGATGGTGAGCGAGACGGAGGCGGGAACCTTGTTCCAGCTTTTATCCAGGCGCCACACGGGGACGGTAACGGTGGTCATGTTGGCCTCCGCTGTGGCCCGGTCGGGGAACCGCCGCTGCTCCTCATTGCCAAACAGGTGCAGGTATTTTGCGGGATTTTCCCCTTGGGCCCAGAGATGAAATTCCTGGTTCCAGTAGTCCTCATAGGTCAGCTCTCCCCGGTCAACGGCTTCCCAAAACTCCTCCTCGGCGGCCTCAAACCGGGTATAGGGGCGGTAGGTGAGGGTATACTCGCTCTGGAAAGAAGTGATGGGCTGAATGTCGGAAATACGGATATAGTGCCAGAGCATATTTTCGTCTACCAGCTCGTAGTCATAGTCCCCGGTCTTGGCCTCTACGGTCTGGGGCTCGGTCAGGGGATTGCCCTGCCGGTCTACGATGTGGAGGGTGACGGTGACATCCTTTTCTGCCAGCTTGTCCGCTGCATACAGGGTTCGCAGGAGCAGCACGGTGCCGTCGGCCCGCTTGATGGTTTCCTGACCGCCGAACTCATAGGAGGTCACGTTCATCTCCCACTCGGGGTCGTAGACCTCCACCTCCCGGCCCTGAATGATGCTGTAGCTATACAGGCGGTTCACAGCATCGTGGTAGCTTTCCGGCAGAGTATCCCAGTCGAGAAAGGCGTCTTCTGCCTGCCAGGAGCCCCAGTGCCAGTCCCATTCCTCATCCTCCGGCAGTACCCGGTCCAGCAGCGCTGCCACATCCTGCCGCAGAATGGGCGCCCACAGGTCCGCGGGGTCCTCAGGGAGAAAATCATCCTCAAGGATAAGTCCGCTGTCCCAGGCGGCCCAGTAGCCCGCCTGGTCCCAGGACGCCCCCGCATCCAGCAGGGCGGCGTAGGCGTTGGGATAGAAGGTCCGGGTCAGCATCACCAGGTATTGTCCCCAGGTCAGGGTATCCTCCGGGGCCATGCGTCCGTCCTCCAGGCCCTTGATAATGCCCAGCTCCACAGCCTTGTCCATATCCCCATAGGCCCAGTGGCTGGAGGACAGGTCGGGATATTTTCCAGTCGCCCCGGCTCCTACGGGAAGAAACAAAACAGCGCAGAGAGTCAGGAGGCACAGGCGTTGAAAGAGCTTCATGGGACATCATCCTTTCCTGCTTTTCTCATTGCTTCCATTATAGCTCTCCTGGAAAGGGGAAGCAAGAAAAAAGTCGAGAAAGGGAGGAAATGGAAGCTGAAAAAAGCGCCCCTTCCCGTCAGGGAAGGGGCGCCGGTTTGGCAGAACGGAAACGGTCAGGCGTAGAAGGCGTGGGCGCCGATGGTGGCCACATAGGGGCGGTTCCTGGCGGCCCAGCTATTGGGCGAATACCGGGGATTAATGAAGTAGAGGGCATTGCCTACCGTGTTGGCTCCATCCAGACACAGCTTGGCGGCAATAACGCTCTCGGCGTTGGGGGTCAGCTTAATGGATCCGTTGGACACAGGGGTGAACTGGCCCCGCTGAAAAATGACCTCGTAGACCGTGTTGGGGAACCGGGAGCTTGCCACCCGGTTGAGCACCACATTGCCCACGGCGATCTTGCCGTCCAGGGGCTGGTTGCCCGCCTCAGCATTGATAATGTGGCTCAGCCAGTAGACGACATCCTCCTGATAGGCCACGCTGCCGGAGGTAATGGGGCCGGTTCCGGCGGTGAGGACCACATTGTTGCCGATAGGGTCCCAGGCCACATTGGCGCCCAGGGCGGCGGCCAGAGTGCGGACGGGTACCATCAGGTTGCCGTTTCCTGTCCGCACGCCACCGGGCAGGTACAGGTAGCGCCCGTTGGCCACGAGGTACTTCAGACCGGGCCGGATCTCCATTTGGAGGCCGGTGGCCGTGATGACGGCCCTGTCGTTTTCCCAAACGGCAGTGGCGTCGGGGTAGAGGGCCTGGACCACAGGCCAGTAGGACACATAGGTGACCTGGTTCCAAACCTGGGCAGGGGTATCCATAGCGACGACAGCGTCGTTGACGATTACGTTCAGACCGTCGCCTTCGATGGCGGTGACGGGGATTGCCAGCCCCATGAACAGGGTCAGCGTCATCACCAAAGCAAGTAGCTTTTTCATAGTTGTTATTTTCCTCCGATCACAATTTTGGGGGTCAAACCGTTTCCATGGCTCCGCCAAATTGTAACCATATTGTAACCGCTTTAGAAGCAAAAATCAAGAAAACTGCTGCGAAAACGGCAAAGCCCACAAAAAAGTGCCTATTCGACGAAAAAACCTTCTCAGAAAAAGTTACAAAACGGAAACAAGCCCGATCCGTTGGGAGACAAGGGGTACGGTAAGTAATCAAAAAACGGGTGGGTCATATACAGGACGTAAAAGTGCACAAAAAAAGGCCCCCGGAATTCTCCGGGGGCGAAATAATGTGGGCCTTATTCGTAGAACCAGTGGGCGCCAATGGTGGCGGTCCAGGTTCGGTTTTCCATGGTCCAGTGGTTGTCGGTCAGCTCGGGGGCAAGAAAGTAAAGGCTGTCTCCTACCACGTTGACCCCCTCCAGACAGGCCATGGCTGCCCGGACGCTCTCCGGGGTGGGGTCGTTGTAGACGGTGCCGTTGCGGACCGGCTCAAACTGTCCGCCCCAACGCTCGTCAAAAATGACACCGTAAATGGTGTTGGGAAAGTCAGGGCTTGCCACCCGGTTCAGCACTACATTGCCCACGGCAAGTTTGCCTTCCCAGCATTCTCCCTGGCTTTCGGCGGAGATGATCCGGGAAAGCCAGTAAAGCTCGTCATTTTTATCCTCCGGGGTGGTAAGGGCCACCTCTCCGGTGGCGGCGTTCCAGCTCACCTCCAACCCCAAAAGTCCTGCCAGGGGCCGGATGGGGACTAGGGTGCGGCCTTTCTCCAGCCGGACGGGCTGGCCCGTGGCGACCCGGCTGCCGTTGTACAGCAGGGCGTTGTCTCCCGGCTGAGCGGTGAGGGTCAGGCCCTCCGCCTGGGCTACTGCCTGCCCGTTTTCCCACCAGACTGAGGAGCTGGGAAGCAGTTCCCGGACTATGCTCCGCAGGGAGACGAAGGTGGTGTTTTCGTAGATGGGAGTCTCGCCTGTGTCCAGAGGGATGCCGTCCAGGGTGAGGGTGGCGGCCCGGGCGGGGGTGGCGGTGAGAATCGCGCCCAACAGGAGGGCGGCAAGCTGTCGTTTCATAAAGAACGCTCCTTTCCAAAGTTTAGGCTGTAATGAAATTGTAATAGAAGGAAGGAGCTGTTTCAAGGAACAATATCTTCCATGGAAGGGGCTGGAATATGTACCACTGCCTGCTGGCAGTGGTAGGAGTTTGGTTACTGGATATTATCTCTGGCACAGTCGTCCAGGACCCGCACGCCCATTTCCTCCCACGTTGGCAAGGGATACATACGAATGGCTACATTGTCCACCTCGGAGCAAAGGCGTTTATCCGGTTCCAGGCGAAGGCAGTCCTCGGGCCAGGCAGTTTCTTCATGCTCCTGCCTGTGCTCGCCCTTTTTCTTCATCCCATCACCCCCAAAACAAAGTATGCCCGAAAGAAAGGAAAGGATGGACGGGAGTTATTGGAAAAAGCCAAGAAAAAATCCGCTGTCAAAAGACAGCGGATTTTCGTTGGCAAAAGGATTTGAGCCTTACACCGCGCGGGTGACCTTGCCCGAACGGAGGCAGCGGGTGCAGACATACACGTGCTTGGGGGTGCCGTCAACGACAGCCTTGACCCGCTTGACGTTGGGCTTCCAGGTCCGGTTGGAGCGGCGGTGAGAGTGGGAAACCTTGATGCCGAAGGCCACGCTCTTGTCGCAGAATTCACATTTCGCCATTTCGCAATTCCCTCCTTACTGGCAGGATCATACACTTAAAAAAGTATCGGATATTATATTACCAGAACCGGAGGGAAAATGCAAGCACTTTTTTATTGCGTTTGAGGCCCTGGCACGCCCTATGATCAGTTTGCAGGGTACAAGCACCATTAGCTTGCTACCCAGCAAGCTAATTTTTTTATACCTTTATGCCAGAAAAGAGGTGAAAACAGCATGGCAGGCTACGCTTTTCAATCCCTCAAGGCCAGGAAAAAGCTCCAGACACTTTGGGAGGAGCAAGGCCAGACGGCAAAGGCCCTGGCCAATTCCCTGAGCGTGCCCCTCTCCACTGTCTACACGGAGCTGCGCCGTGGCAGATCAGGGGACAGGCTTCCGGACCAGCGCCTCAAATATGACGCTGACCTTGCCCAGCTAAGGATGCAACAGGAGCTTGAGCAGAGAGGCCGCAAGACT
This sequence comes from uncultured Pseudoflavonifractor sp., assembly GCA_947383685.1. GTDB lineage: Bacteria > Bacillota > Clostridia > Oscillospirales > Oscillospiraceae > Vermiculatibacterium. The sequence continues at coordinate 2,478 of CANDEE010000063.1, read as the reverse complement.
GCCAGGGCATAACACCCGCACCGTCAAAACTTCTAACCAAGGAGGAAATCAGACCATGCCCCCTGTCAAGCCCATCATTCTGAACGCACGCACGCCCCAGGGGGAGTGCATCGGAGCCGTCCGGCTCACCCCGGAGGCGGAGCGGGTGGTCCGCCGGTTGAGCTTTAAGACCGGCCTCCCCATCCGCCAGATCGTCTCTGAAATCATCATCCAGGCTGAAAACCTCATCGAGATCAACACCCCCGGCGCTGAGGAGGATGACACCCTGGACCAGAACAACTAAGGAGGAGAACACAACATGAAAGTCCCCGTCTCAAGCATCGCCCCCGGCAAGACTGTCCTCTATCGTGGGGAGCCCTGCATCGTCCTGGAGCACCGTGAGGACGGCACGCTGCTCATGGCCGTGGAGCACATTGAGCACACCTTTGGCTCCAGCAACAACTTTGCCGCCAGCTCCCTCCGGGCCCACCTCAACGGTGCCTATCTGGATGCGCTGACGGAGAGCCACCCGGATGAGATCATCACCCGCACGGTGGACCTCACCGCCCTCAACGGCTCCAAGGAGTATGGCACGGTGGAGTGTAAGGTGGCCCCGCTCACCCTGGATGAGCTCCGCAAGTATCACGGCATCATCCCCAAGCCAAAGGTGTGGGAGTGGTCCGCTACCCCCTGGAGCACCCCCAAGGTCAATGAAGATGATACATGGGTCCTTGGCTTGGTCTCCAACGGCTTCCTCGACAACTACTACTGCTCCGACACCTACGGCTCCCGCCCCGCTTTCCTCATTCCCTCCACCCTCACCATTGAGGTTGAAGATGAGGAGCCCGTCAACCCGCTGGCGAAATATAGCAAGCTGGAATTGGTGGAGGAACTTTACCGCCGGGGGTGGGTTGAATGATGACCGCCCAAGACCCGTGGGACAAGCCCCGGCGCAACCCCTGGCCCGCCGTTCTGGCTTGTCTCATCCTCCTGGCCGCCGTCTCCCTGTCCTTTGGGCTGGGCGCTATGCTGGCCACGGCCAGGAAGGAGGACAAGCCCCCGCAAGCGGTGACCACCTCCTCCGCCCCTGAGCCGTCTGCCGCTCCGGCTGAAACGCCTGAGCCCGTGCGGTATCGGGATGACATCGTGAGTGAGGGGCGGCTCCTGCCCTATGACCTCCAGGAGCTCATGCAGGACTATTGTGAGGTCTACAACGTGCCCTATGCGCTGGCGCTGGCCATCGCTGAGGTGGAGACACACTTTGACCCGGATGCCGTGAGCCCCACCCACGACTATGGGCTCATGCAGATCAACCAAGTCAACCACGAATGGCTCCAAGGCCTGGGCATGGACCCGCTGACCCACGCCGGAAACATTGAGGCCGGGCTTTATATCATCGGCGGCTACCTGGACACCTACGGGGACACGGAGATGGCCCTGATGGCCTACAACAACGGCCCCGGCGGTGCAAGAAAGCTGTGGGATGCCGGAACATACCAGACGGACTACACCCGCAAGGTTATGACAGCCCTGGAACACTGGACAAGCATTTTGGAGGACTGACCTATGCCCTATTATCGCACCTGCCCCTATTGCGGGGCGCACCTTGACCACGGTGAGCGCTGTGACTGCCAGGACAAGCAGGAGGAGCCCACCGACACTGAAAACAACTAAATTTTTAAGGAGGACATACAACATGAGCAACATGGCAATGACCATCAAGGTGGAGGCCCCTGATCTGGTGGCCGCCCTCATGCGGCTGGCCGCCGCTGTCAACTCGGACCCCAACATCCTGACCCCGGATGAGCCCCGGCCCCAGATGCCCGCCCCCGCTCCGGCGGCCCCCATCGCTCCGCCCGCCGCTCCCCTGCCCCCCGTGGCGGTGCCCCAGGGCAACGTGACGCCCCCTGTGGCGGCCCCCGTGCCCCCCGCCGCCCCGCTGGCCACCACCATGCCCCCGGCCCCTGCTGCCGCTCCCGCTGCCCCTCCGGCTCCCGCTCCGGCTCCGGCGGCTCCCGCTGTTCCCGTGACCACCGCCCCCACCTACACCCTGGACCAGATCGCCAAGGCCGGGGCCTCTCTGGTGGACGCTGGCAAGATGGAGCCCCTGCTGGCCCTCCTGAGCCGCTACGGTGTCCAGGCCGTCACCCAGCTTGCCCCGGAGCACTACGGAGCTTTCGCCACGGAACTGCGGGCGCTGGGCGCTCAGATTTAAGGAGGTAACCCATGGCCCCTGAGAAACACGCCTTGCTTTCTGCGTCATCCGCCTCCCGTTGGCTGGTATGCACGGCGGCCCCCCGTTTTGAGGAGGGGCTGCCGGAGCGCACCAGTGAGTATGCGGAGGAGGGCCGTCTGGCTCACGCCATTGCGGAGCTCAAGGTCCTCAAAAAATCCACCGTGATGACCAACCGCACCTATAACTCCCGGCTCAATAAGCTCAAGAAAGACCCCAGCTACAACCCGGAGATGGACAAGACCACGGACCTCTATCTGGAGTAC
>CANDEE010000062.1 GCA_947383685.1 uncultured Pseudoflavonifractor sp. | reverse complement strand
ATGGATATGACATGGTTTGAAGAAATGGAAAAGCCCATTCCCACCGGGGAGGTCCGCACCCGGTTCGCCCCCTCCCCCACGGGATATATGCACGTGGGCAATCTGCGCACCGCCCTCTATACCTGGCTTATCGCCCGGAATCAGGGCGGAAAGTTTATCCTCCGCATTGAGGACACCGACCAGGGCCGGCTGGTGGAGGGCGCCACCGACGTCATTTACAAGACCCTGAAGGAGTGCGGCCTTACCTGGGACGAGGGCCCCGATATGGGCGGCCCCGTGGGCCCCTATATCCAGACTGAGCGGAAATCCTTTTACGCCAAGTATGCCCAGCTTCTGGTGGAGAAGGGCGGAGCCTACTACTGCTTCTGTGAGAAGGCCGAGTCCGCCGAGGACTCCGGGGATTTTGAGCGGGCCGACGACCCCTGCCGCTCCCTCTCCTTGGAGGACGCCAAGGCCCGGGTGGCGGCAGGAGAACCCTATGTCATCCGCCAGAAGATTCCCAGGGAGGGTCAGACCACTTTCCATGACGTGGTTTTCGGAGACATTACCGTGGACAACGCCACTCTGGACGACCAGGTGCTGCTCAAGCGGGACGGCCTGCCCACCTATAATTTTGCCAACGTCATCGACGACCACCTCATGGGCATCACCCATGTGGTGCGGGGCAGCGAGTACCTGTCCTCCGCCCCCAAATATAACCTGCTTTATGAGGGTTTCGGCTGGAAGGTTCCCGATTATATTCACTGCTCCCCCGTCATGCGGGACGCCCACAACAAGATGTCCAAGCGGCACGGCGACCCCTCCTATGAGGACTTGAAGGAGCAGGGATATCTTACCGGGGCCATCCTCAACTATGTGGCCCTGCTGGGCTGGGCTCCAAAGGGGGAGAACGCCGAGCGGGAGTTCTTTACCCTTCCCGAGCTGGCGGAGGTTTTTGACCTGGCGGGCATCTCCAAATCCCCCGCCATCTTTGACATAGAAAAGCTGAAATACTTCAACGCCAACTATCTGCGCTCTCTGTCCCCCGAGGAGTTCTACGCTGCGGCGGAGCCATACCTGAAGGACGCCGTCCACGCTCCCCAAGTGGACTTGAAGCTGGTGGCCCCCCTGGTTCAGGGCCGGTGCGACACCCTGCTGGACATTGCTCCCCAGGTGGACTTTTTCGACGCCCTGCCCGAATACTCCAACGAGCTCTATTGCCACAAGAAAATGAAAACCGATGAGCAGAACTCGCTGGAGGCTTTGAAGGTCACCCTGCCTGTGCTGGAAGGACTTTCCGAGTGGACATACGATTCCATCCACGACGCTCTGGTAGGCCTGGCGGAAAAGCTGGAGCTGAAAAACGGGCGCATCATGTGGCCTGTGCGCACCGCCCTCTCCGGCAAGGCCGTCACCCCCGGCGGGGCGGTGGAGCTGTGCCACATTTTGGGTAAGGAAGAAACCTTGAGGCGGATGGAGCAGGGCATTGCCCAGTTGTCCTGAATCGAGATAGGAGGTCTCCCCATGATCTACACCGTCACCTTTAACCCCGCCCTGGATTATGTGATGCAAATGCCCTCCTTCCTCCCCGGCGAAACCAACCGGGCCGAGAGCGAGGAATTGCAGGTGGGGGGCAAGGGCATCAATGTGTCTATCGTGCTGGCCCAGCTGGGGATGGAGAATACCGCTCTGGGCTTTTTGGCCGGGGATACGGGAGAGCTGCTGCGGGCGCGCATTGAAAAGGTAGGGGTCAAGACGGATTTCGTCTTTCTCCCCGCCGGGTATACCCGGATCAATGTGAAGATCAAGGGGCAGGTGGAGACCGAGCTGAACGGGCGGGGGCCGGATATTCCCCCATCGGCGGTGGAGGAGCTTTGGGCCAAGCTGGACAGGCTCAAGGAGGGGGATACCCTTATCCTCTCCGGCTCTATTCCTTTTTCCCTCTCTCCCCACACCTATGAGGACATTTTGAAAAGGCTCTCGGGCCGGGGCATCCGTTTTGTGGTGGACGCCACCGGGGACTTGCTGGCCTATTCCCTGCCCTATCGCCCCTTTTTGGTGAAGCCCAACCATCAGGAGCTGGGGGAACTGGTGGGCCGGGAGCTGGCTCCCGACGATCTGCCCGCTCTGACCGAGGCAGCCCAGGAGCTGCGGCAGCAGGGAACCCAGAACGTAATGGTCTCTCTGGGCAAGCACGGGGCCCTTTTGGCGGCCCAGGACGGAAAGGCGTATGTCCAGAAAGCCCCTGCGGGGCAGCTCAAAAACTCTGTGGGAGCGGGAGATTCCACCGTGGCCGGATTCCTGACAGCCTGGGAAAAGGGCTGTGAAGAAGCCCTTCGCCTGGCGGTAGCCGCCGGGAGCGCCACGGCCTTCTCGCTGGGGCTGGCCACCAGGGAGGAAATTGAGGCCGCTTACCGGCAGCTTTCCTGAACGAAATCCGCAAAAATGCCATCCAGAGAGATTACCTCTGGATGGCGTTTTTGTATGTTGTTTATTTCAAATCCTTTTTGCGGAACAGGGCCGCTCCGCTCAGGGCCGCGATCCCAGTCACCGCCACAGAAGCCCCAAGGTTCAAAAGAGGTTTCGACACCGCCATATCGGCAAGCAGAACCACCTGTCCGGTGGGCAGCACGTCCAGAAGTGCCTCATAAACCCGTCTCATCATTCCGCTCACGTAGCGGGGATTGGGAGTAGGATCACCCCACTGCATCCCCTGAGCGGTAATGATAAGTCCGGTCTCCATCTCCGGCTCTGGAGCCGGGAGTAGAGCCAGGTGGCCGCCAGCAGCAGTCCCAAAACGATCAGGATGGAGACCACCGCGGCGGTGGATTTTTTCTCCGCAAGCATCCCCACCACAGTCAGGATGGAGGCCAGGGACAGGACGGCCCCCACAGCCACCAGAATGAGAAGGGCCGTTTGCCCCGCTCCCATTTGCCAAAAATCTCTGTTGGGAAGGGCCAGTGCGCCGCTTCCCAGAAGCCATGCCGCCAGAAAAGCCAGGGCCGCCGTCATGGTTGTCCCCAACCCCGACAGATAGACCTGATCCCGGCTATAGCCTACCATCAGGCGGTTCCGAAAGGCTCCCTCGCTGTGATCCGTTCCCAGATATAAGCCTGCAAATACCGCCACACATACCGCCACTGCCGGAGCGATTCGAAAGCAGACCCCTTCCAAGGCCACCGTATAGCTCTCCGCCGCCATGGCCCGGCACTGCCGGCAGCCGTTGGCCGTCACCGCCGCCGACAGGCACGCCAGAACGGCAAAGCAGGCCCAAAATACGGTATCCCGCTTGAGGCGGAACCGGTTTGCGTCCATCAGCTTATTCATCCCAATCCCCTCCTACCAAGCTCATGTAATGGCGTTCCAGGCCCTCACCGACGTCCTCCGCGGAGGCCTCCTCCACCATGCGGCCTCCGTCTATGAAGCCGTAATGGGTGGCAAGCCGGGACAGCTCGTCCAGAATATGGCTGGAAATGAGGATGGTAACTCCCTTATCCCGGTTCAGCTTCCCGATGAGCCGCCGCAGCTCCACAATGCCCTGAGGATCCAGGCCGTTGGCCGGCTCGTCCAGGATCAGCAGCTCCGGTTCCCCCGCCAAAGCCACAGCAATACCTAACCGCTGGCGCATCCCCAGAGAGAAGTTTTTGGCCTTTTTCTTTCCTGTATTTTCAAGGCCCACCAGCTTCAAAAGCTCCGGAATCGCAGAAACATCCTTACGCCCCAACACCTTATATTGGAGCCGCAGGTTTTCCTCCGCCGTCAACTCCTGGTAAACCGCAGGGGCCTCCACCACTGCCCCCATTCTGCGGCGGGCCTGGAGGATAGCCTTGTCCTGGTTGTCTACTCCGGCGATGGCATACCCTCCGCCGGAAGGCTCCTGAAGACCGCAGAGGATACGGATGAGAGTGGTCTTCCCCGCTCCGTTCTTCCCCACCAGGCCGTAGATAGAGCCGCGGGGAACATGGAGGGACAGGCCGTTCAGAGCCTTACAGCCCTTGTAGTGTTTGCTTAAATTGGTGGCAGTCAATATATATTCCATAAAACAGCCTCCTTTTCTGCAGAAAACCTTAACAAATGATTTGAAAGACCGCTTTAGGAATATCTTACATTTCTTTGAAGGTTTTTTCCAAAAAGGACGGTTCTGCCGCAGTATTGGTATAAATACGCCGGGAACCCAAAAGGTTCCCGGCGTTGGAAATTTTCTTATTCCGGATTGGCAAAGCCCACCACGCCAAAGGCGCTGGGGCCGCTGTGGGTGGTAATGACCCCTCCGCTTTTGAACCAGCTCACCTTGCGGAAGCCCAGGTCTTTCGCGGCTGCGTCCACCGCGGCTCTCACCTCATCGGGGAAGCCGGGAGTCCAGATGAGCCACAGCTCCTCCCGGTCCAGGCTGTGCTGGGCAGCATAGTCCCGGACAAGCTGGGGCGCCAGCTTCAGGAGCTTGCCCCGGAGCTTTTTGGTCGCCACCAGGTTGCCGTCTACAAACTCGATGAGAGGGTGTATCCCCAGCACCCGGCCCGCCAGGGCCACGGCGTTGCTGACCCGCCCCCCGGCCCGCAGGTATTCCAGATCGTCGGGGATAAAGCACATCCGCACCCGGTCAATAAGAGGTTGAGCGGCCTGGGCGGCCTCCTCCTTGCCCCAGTCAGGGTGCTCCTCCAACATTCTGGCCAGGGTCAGCACCACTGCCCCCTGCCCCGCGCAGGCTACCTTGGTGTCCACGCTCTTGATGTAATCCCGGCCCTCCGCGGCAATAAGGGCGCTCTGGTAGGAGCAGGTAGTGGCCGCAGAATAGGCAAGGTGCAAAATCTCAGCCTCAGGCCACTTCTCATGCACCGCGTCAAAGGCTTTTGTAAAATCTTCAGGCACGCTGCCGCTGGTCTTGGGCAAGACCCCCGTACGGTCATAGAAGGTGCAGATCTCCTCGGAGGGAAAGGTGCCATCGTCCCTGGTCTCCGTTCCGAAGGTAATATGCATGGGAACGATCTGGATATTGTAACGCTCCGCCAGCGACCGGGGAATGTCCGCTCCGGTCTCCGCCATCAGCAGTAATTTCCTATTTTGCTCCATACTCTTTCCTACCCTTTCCAAACAGTATGACCTATTTTATATAGTAAGGGTATCATACCATATCCTGCGCCGGTTTTCAATCTTTTGTTACCGTACAAAAAAGAGGTCCCGGCGCACTTGCCGGGACCTTTCTCTGTTCTTGTTACGCCACATTTCCCACCAGAGACCCCACCTCGCCCCGGTGGACGGGCCGCAGGTCCGCAAGGCCGCAGAAATCCATAGGCCGGGTCAGGCAGGGATCCTGCTCCAACTCCACCGCGCCGCTCTCCCGGAGCAGCTCCGCCACAAACTCGGAGCAAAACTTGTGGTGCCGCCGGGCCAGCCGCAGGCCCAGAAAGCAGGCCAAAGTGCCCAAAAGACTGTAATGATACCGCTCCCGGCAGCGGTACATAACCTCCAACCGCCGGCAAAGAAACTCATATGTATCCTCGGTGACCTCCAACTCATAGAGACAGCAGGGGATGTGGGGGTGCAGGGAGAAAAAGCCTCTGTCCGCCTGCTCTTGAATGAGGCCCGCAGGCAACGCCATCCGGGGATTTTTCCGGGCAAAGCTGTAAAAGGGGCCTTTGGGGCCCTCCAGCCCAATGGAGGCGTGGGTATACTCCCCATCGGTAAAATGGTGGATCAGCCGGGAGAAATAAGTCTCTGACCGGGTGAGCAATAAATATATGGTTTTGGTTCCCTGTTCGCAGGTTTTCATGGGGAGCCCTCCTCTGATTACTGGGAACAGTATATCACATGATGTTGGATATGTCCTGAAGAAAGTATTAAATTTTATGAAAGAACTACTTTTTTGTGGCGACAGGGTTCGACGGAGCGAGGGAAAGAAATATTTGGATGCACTTTCCGCTTGACAGGGTGGGAGGGGGCTGTATAGTATAAATAGTGAGAAGTTGAAATTTTAGGAGGGCTTGCCATGAAACGAAAAATACTGGCACTCTATCTGACCCTCGCCCTATGTCTCTCCCTCGTCCCGGCAGCGGCGGCTGCGGAGGACGAGACCTACCTCATTACCCTCACCACTGCCGACGGTGTGGTGACATCCGGCTACCGTGAGAGCTGGAGGTGGGTGTGTACATCCCGGGTGGACACCGGCCACCCCAGCATCCCCCTGACGGATCACGAACGGAAGACAAACTACGTCAACGGCCCCGAGCTGCGCCGCAGCGACGAGGGGACTGCCTCCCACCCCGCCACCCGGGAGGAGCTTATCGCCTGGGCCAAGGCTCTGGATGGAACCCCTGCCACCCTGACCATGGGGGAACAGAGCTGGGAGGTCACCGCCCGCTATACAGATTTCAGCACGGCGGAATGGCCCGACGGTGAAAAGCTCCTGGATATCGAATTCTCCCGGAACAAAGACGGCAGCGGCTACAATATGCCCGACTCCGATACCAAGACGCTTTTCCGCTACGGCTGGGCCCAGGCGGAGGCAGCCAGGTACGCCAATGCGCTGAAAAACCTTGTCCATGCTGACGGCTATATCGTCGACCAACAGCTGGAAGCCCCCAGCGCCACCTTCGTGCTGCGGCACAGGGAGGTTGCCGGGTCCACGACCTACCCGGATTATGAGCTTTACTGGGTCCCCACGACCATCAGTGCCCGCGGGGACCCGACCTCCCGGCTGCTGCTGCCCAGCACCGCCGTCATCGACGGTCAAACCCCCACGGACCGGCCCCCGGATTCCATAGCCCTCAGCGATAACGGCTCCACCCTGACCTATGTCTACTCCTTCGATTCCCCCTTGACCAACGGGGAGACCGTCTGCCATGAAGCGGGGACCTATACCTATACGGTAGATGCCTATTCCGGGGAACTGTCCGTCGCTCACCATAACGCCGCCCAGACCCCCGGCACGCAGAACCCTCAGGCAGAGGAGCTGGCCGGAAAGCTGAAAGCCCTGGGCCTGTTCCTGGGGAACGAATCCGGCAATTTTGACCTGGACCGCGCCCCCACCCGGGTGGAAGCCCTTGTCATGCTGATCCGGGCTTTGGGGGAAGAAGCCCAGGCCAAGGCCGCAGGCAAGACCCACCCCTTTACCGACGTGCCTGCCTGGGCCGATGGGTATGTGTCCTGGGGCTATGCTAAGGGATACACCAAGGGCGTCTCCGCCACCGGGTTTGGGGCGGAGAGCGCCGCCAACTGCCAGATGTACCTTACCTTCCTTCTCCGGGCCCTGGGCTATACCGAGGGTTCAGAGGGCGATTTCACCTACGGCCAGCCCTACCTGCTGGCCTACGACAGAGGCATCCTCCCCACCTGCGTCGACTTCGTCGATTTCAAGCGTGCCGATGTGGTGGAGGCCACGGTTGCCGCCCTGTTCGCCCTGGAAAAAGGGGATTTCCAAACTCTCCATGAGCGGCTGGAGAAGGCCGGGGTCTTCACAGCCGAACAGCTTACAGCACTCTTTCCTGAAAATCCCTTTGGGGACGAGCGGCGCATCGCCGCCGCGGCGGAGAAGGCTATGAGCGCTTTCTGGGAGGATATTCCTACCCATAGTTCCTCCGCTGTACGGACCTATGCCACCATTTTAATGGATTATGGCTCCTTCCCCGCAGAAGACGCCTTGGTCCTGTCCACCATGGTAGAGCAGGACATGGTGGGAGGCCGGGCAGAGGTCACCCTGACCAGTGCCCTCAACGCTTACTATATCACCTTTTCTCCCGATGGCAAAAGCTCGGTTGCCGAGTATCACGCTCTGATGGGAACGCGTGTAAAAGCCCTGGTGGGACGATACAACGGGATATTCTCAGAGGAAGAAATGCAGGCCCACGCCAAAGCCAAATCTAACCTCTCATTTCCCTCCCCTATTGAGACAAAGAGCGAGCAATTCCCCTCCTATGATCTGGCAGTAGCGGAACTGCGAAATGGGCTGGGCCACCACAACGAGCAGACCTTTGAGACCGACGACTGCACCATCTTCGTCTTTGACCGGGGCGGCTTTATGAACGCCCCCTACGGCATGATGGCAGCCATCTACAAGGCTGGCTCCGCTTTGGGGGAGGGTTACCGCATTGACCTCCCCAACGTCCGCGCCGGGGTGCGGGTCACTCCCGCCGATACCATAAGTTTTGACCCCGAAAAGGGGACGTTTACATACACCTATTTTTACGAAACCTCCGCCTACGACGACTCCATCCAGAGTTATGACACAAGAATCGAACCGGGAACCACCACCTTCACCCTGGACACCGCCACCGGGAAAATTTACCGGGAACACCGGGACGTGGACTACGCCGGGGCCATGGCCCACGTTACCCGCAAGCGCATCGCCACCTCCGGTGAGTACAGCGATGACCGGGAGGTAGTTCAGACGCTGGAGGCCCCGGACTGCACCGTGGTCCTCACAAAAGGCAAGTTTGTGAACGAGGGAGACGACTACATCCTGTCCCTTGTCTACAAGCCCGGCTCCGCTTTGGGGGACGGAACCATCAAGCGGCTGCTCCTTCCCTCCACCGTCTATTACTCTGGATACCCCTGGTACGTGCCCACCGACCGGGCTCCGGATTCTCTGGAGCTGAGCGGGGGCGGAAAAACCCTCACATATACATACCACTTTGACGAGGCTTTGGAGGACTACCATGAGACCGGGACCTATACCTATACAGTAGAACTGGCTACTGGGGAACTAAAGGCCGACCACACAGCAGAGTAAGAATAGCGGCGGCCCGCTCGGCGGATTTCTCCGAGCGGGCCGCTTTTTGTATGTCTTGCATTTCTTTTCCCTATCCGTTATAATATATGAGATATTTTTCCGCTCAGCACAAATTCACAAGGAAAGTGTGATACCATGAAATACGATTTTGGTTCCATCGAACCTAAATGGCAAAAAATCTGGCGGGAGAAAAAATCCTTTGCCGCCCAGGATCACAGCGAAAAGCCCAAGTTCTATGGGCTGGTGGAGTTCCCCTACCCCTCGGGCCAGGGCCTTCACGTAGGTCACGCCCGGCCCTACACCGCCATGGACGTGGTGGCCCGGAAAAAGCGGATGGACGGGTATAACGTTCTCTTTCCCATCGGCTATGACGCCTTCGGTCTGCCCACGGAAAACTACGCCATCAAGAACCACATCCACCCGGCTAAGGTGACCCACGACAACATCCAGAACTTCCGCTCCCAGCTTCAAATGCTGGGCTATTCCTTTGACTATGACCGGGAGGTCAACACCACCGACCCCTCCTACTATAAGTGGACCCAGTGGATCTTCCTTCAGCTTTTCAAGAAGGGCCTGGCCTACAAGACCACCATGCCGGTGAACTGGTGCACCTCCTG
>CANDEE010000061.1 GCA_947383685.1 uncultured Pseudoflavonifractor sp. | reverse complement strand
CACCGCTGACCATTTCCCTGGCTGGGGAGGATATTGTAGACGATGAAACCTTTGACCAGGCCCACTTGATTTTGCTCATGCGGGAAAATGGGCAGCCCCCAAAGACCGCCTGTCCCTCCCCCGCCCAGTATTTGGACGCCTTTGAACGGGCAGCGGCGGATGATATTTATGTGGTCACCCTTTCCGCCCTGCTCTCCGGCTCTCACAATGCAGCGGCCCAGGCCCGGGCCATTTGGCTGGAGGAGCATCCGGAGGCCCATGTCCATGTGTTCAACTCCTGCTCTGCCGCCGCGGGAGAGGTTGCTCTGGCCATGAAGCTGCGGGAAACTGCTGAAACAGGCCGGGATTTTCAAGCCGTGGTGGAAGAAGTTTCCCGGTATATTACCTCCATGACCACCTATTTTGTGTTGGAGGATCTGGACCACCTGAGAAAGAACGGACGGCTTACAGGCGCCCTGGCTATCGTTACCGAAGCTCTGCGGATCAAGCTCCTTATGGGCGCCACCCCCGAGGGGCAAATTAAAAAGGTGGGGCAGGCCTTGTCGGTCAAGCAGGCTCTTACCCGGATGGTAAATCTGATGGCCGCCGACCCCAGTCATGTGGGGAAACTCCTCTCCATCGTCCACTGCAACAATTTGGACCGGGCAATCTACGTGCGGGATTTGGTCAGGAAATCCTGCCAGTTCAAGGATATCCTCCTCTCCGAGGCCTGGGGTGTTACCACCGTTTACGCCAATGACGGCGGCATTGTGGCGGCCTTTTGAGTGTAAAAGTAAAAAGGCCCTCCAGCGTCCAAGGACGCTGGAGGGCCTTTTTTATCCCGCTGTCGTTTCACTGTCTGCTGATGCCGCAACAGGTTCTTTTTCTTCGCCGCGTGCTTCTCCGACTTCAGTTTCTCCATTCTCTCCCAAAGCCTCACCGGCGGCAGCAACCGCCTGGGCAAAGGCTTTGAAAGCTTCATCAGAGATTCTGGCTCCCTCTGCGGACTTTTCCTTCATTAGAGCTGCTTTCACCTCAGGTTTAGGAAGCTCCAGTTCTGCGGAAACAGGCTCCCGGAGCGGCAGTCCGGTGGAAGCGGCCTCTGTATCGGCAGGCTTTTCTTCCGTCAAAACGGAACCCTTATTTTCGGGGATGGGCACAGAGAGCCGCCCCTCCACCTTGGATTTTTCCTCCTTGACAGGCTTAGAGAATTGCTTCCACTTGGGATGTGGCAGCTCCCTGTCCGCCTTGGGCGGCTTGGCCTTCTTTGGCTCCTTTGGTTTTTTCTCCTTGGGTGGCTTCGGTTTTCTGGGTTCTCTGGGAGTCTTTGGCGGCTCTGGCTTTGGTGGCTCCGCCACCTTCTCCAGCCGGATCAGGTGCCGGGAGCACTTAGAAGCGCACAGGCCGCAGTTATCACATTTCCCGTAGTCGATCCGGGCAAGCCCGTCTTCCACAGTAATCGCTTCCTGGGGACAGCTCTTGGCACAGAGGGAGCAGCCGATACAGCCGTCGGTACAAATCGTTGTGACCGTCTCCCCCTGGGCCTGGGAGGCACAGGGAATGGAAACGTGCTTCTGCGGCTTGAAGGGCTCCAGAAAAATGATATGCCGGGGGCAAGCGTCCACGCACTTGCCGCAAGCCGTACACCGCTCGGCCTCCACCACCGCCGTGCCATTCAGGACCCGGATAGCTCCGGTGGGACACACCTTTGCGCAGGTTCCCATACCCAGGCAGCCGTAATCGCAGCTCAAGGGCCCACCGCCGGGCAACCGGGACGCTGCCAAACAGTCCTTAACCCCCTGATAGTTGTACTTGGAGAAACTGGCTCCTCCACCGGTGCAATGGACCACCGCGCGGAGGAATTCTATCTTTTCCTCCCCCCCAGAAACTTGGGGTTCGCTTTCTTCCGGGAATACCTTGTCCCAGAAAAAGGAAAGGACGCTGAACAAAGCTCCCATCACAATGAGAAGCCCAAGGCCGATCCACAGCTTGGTCATATTCCTCTCCCCCCTATCCGAATACGTTCAGGCCGGAAAAGCCGGTAAAACACAGGGCCATCAGACCTGCCGTCACCAGGGCGAGAGGAACCCCCTCAAAGGACTTGGGACATTCGGCAAACTCCAACCGCTCCCGGATGCTGGCAAAAAGGACGATAGCCAGAAGAAAACCCAGCCCCCCCGCCACACCGTAGGTCAGGCTCTGAAGAAAGCTGCTGCCAGTTTGGACATTCTGGAGCGCCACCCCCAGCACCGCACAGTTGGCAGCCAGAGAGAGGCCATTGTCAAGAGCGTTCCTCAGGGTCGGGAACAGCTTGTGGAAAACCAGCTCCAACAGCCGCACCAGAAAAAGAGCCGTCAAAAGAAACAGGGCGGTTTCGATATATTTCAGGCCATTGGGATTCAATATGTACTCGTTGATGGGCCAGCAGGCCGCCGAGGTAAGGCCCATGACCAGGGTGACCATCAGCCCCATTCCCACGGCGGAATGGACAGACCCGGAGGAGCCCAGAAAAGGTCCCGCACCCAGGAGTTGGGAAAATACCACATTGCTGACGAGAATGGCTCCCAGCGCAATGCTCATCAAGGACAAAAACTGCTCATTCATTTCCCTGCCACCCCCTCTTTTTTCTTTTTCCCCTTGTGGGGCTTATTCAAAGCACTCTGTATCGCAGCAATGACGCAGGCCAGAGCCAAAAAGGCTCCTACCGGGAGGACCATCCCTCCCGCGGCAAACCGGGCGGGAAATATCTGAACGCCCCGGCCCCCGTTGAGGATACCCTCGCCAAAGCTCCCCTTGCCCAGAAACTCCCGGAGAACACTGACCAGGACCAGGACCAGCGTATAACCCAGACCCTGAAAAAGACCCTCCACGACAGAAGCGGGCACGCTATTTTCGTAAGCATACGCCCCTCCTCCGTTCAAAAGGACGCAGGTTACCGCCAAGAGGGGAAGGTACAATCCCAAATCCCCTGCCAGCGCAGGGAAAAACGCCTGGACCAGAAGGTCAACGATACCGCTGAGCGTAGCGGTGACCACCACCGCGCTGACGGTATGAATCTGTTTTGGGAGGTAGGGACCTAGAGCGGAGAGAAGCAGGTTGGAGAGAAGCAGGACCGTCAACACACAAAATCCCATCCCCAAGCCATTCAAAAGGCTGGTGGTGACGGCCAGGGCCGCGCACAGGCCCAAAAGCCGAACTGCCGCTGGGTTTCGGGTGAAAAGGCCCTCCTTGCATTGTTTTCCTATATTCATGGTCGTCCCTCCTTAACCCAACCCGGCAGCGGCGGCCAAGGCAGAATTCACCGCCGAGCAAACCGCTCTGGACGTAAGCGTAGCCTGGGAAATGGCAACAATTTCTCCGCCGTCGGCTTCCACCCGGACCGGACCGGATTTTCCCACAAACTGTCCCCGGAATTCAGGCTCTGATGCCCGGAGGCCCAGGCCCTCGCTTTCTCCGGAGTTGGTCACAGCCACTCCCGCCACGGTTCCGTCTATGTTGACCCCCACCATCAGGGTAAGGGTACCGCTGTAACTGTCCGGCGGGGAAACCTGAAACACCCAGCCCGCCTCCGGGGCCTCGTAGACCGCCTCAATCGTGGGGTCGTCCCCGGAATAACGGATTTCCTGGTAGTTACCGCCGTAGGGCAGGACTTCCTCTAAAACGCCCATATTCCGGCTGCCCTGGTTGGCAGCGATACGGTCTTCCGTAAGGAGGTTCACGATCCCCAGCAGCAGGCCGCACACGGCGCAAAGCAGGCAGAGGGTCCCGGTAAGTCTAAGGAAGCTGTTGTTGCTCCACAGGTCCGCTCTTTCTTCCGGTAAGGTTTCCGGTTTCAAATTCTCTCGTTCCCTTATCTCTGCCTTTTCTTTGGGAAGCTGTGCCTTGAGAGGCTTCTTATCCTTTTTCCGTTTCATCCCCTGCCGCCCCCCTTCTTCGCCCTTTTGGGCTGGCTCTTAACTGCGCCATAACGCTTAGGCTTGGTATATTTCTCCAGCAGGGGCACCCAAAGGTTCATCAGCAGGATGGCATAACTGACTCCCTCAACGCCGCCAAAGGCGCGGAGGAATGCCGTGAGGAGGCCGCAGCCTATGCCAAACAGAGCCTCTCCCCAAGGGGTGCAGGGGCTGGTCACGTAATCTGTGGCCATAAAGAAAGCTCCCAACATAAGTCCGCCGCCCAAAAGCTGGACCAGGACCCAGTTTGCTGCCGGCTGCGCCGCCGGGAACAGAAAGGCCAGCAGCGCCACCGTCCCCAGGTAGGCGGCGGGAATGCGGAAATGGATGACCCCCCGCAAAATGAGGTAGGCCCCGCCAAAGAGCAGCGCCAGAGCGGAAACCTCCCCAATGCAGCCCCCCACGTTCCCATAAAACATATCATGAAGCCGGGCCCCAGAGGTCCCCATCCAAGGCAATATCCCTCCCCGGATATCCACCATCGGAGTGGCGGCGGTAATTGCGTCCGCCGCCGTCTCGGTAAGCCCCAGCCAAAACTTGGTTCCCGGTCTGACCCAGGCAGTCATTTCAGGCAGATAGCACAGGGCCAGGAATGCCCGTCCCGCCAATGCTGGATTCAGGAAATTTTTGCCCAGGCCGCCAAAAAGCTGTTTCACCACCACGATGGCAAAAAAATCACCAACGAGGATGGTCCAGTAGGGAATAGTCACCGGGCAGGTAAAAGCCAGCAGCACCCCCGTAACGGCGGCGGACAGGTCTCCCCCACTGGCCGGCTTTCGCATAAGAAGCCGGGCCAGGCCCTCAAACACCTCACAGCCCAGCACCGATACCGCCGTCAGGCACAAGGCCCTGGGGCCAAAGAAAAACGTCCCCATGCAGAGGGCCGGAACCAAGGCCACCAGCACATCCAGCATAAGCGACCGGGTCCCCACCTGAGAACTGATATGAGGGGAGGACGCAACGGTCAGCTTCAAATCCTTATACTCACTCACTCCACCGTCACCTCCTTTTCCCCAACCTCCTGAACTTGGGCATCCCGTTCTTTGGCGCGGGCATTCTTCTCCCGGATGGCAAACTTCGCCGCCCGGAAGGTCTGCACCAGAGGCAAGCGGGCGGGACAGATATAATTGCAGCAACCGCACTCAATGCAGTCCATCACGTGGAGAGCCTCTGTCTCCTCCCAGCGGCATTTGCCGGCGTTCATCCGCATAAAAAGGGGCGTCAGCTTCATGGGGCAGACCTCCACACACTTTCCACAGCGAATACAGGCCTGGGCCGGGTCCTGCTTCCCGATTTCATCGGGGGTCAAGCACAGCACACAGTTGGTAGACTTCATAATGGGCACGTCCAAATCATAGACGGGCGTCCCCATCATAGGGCCACCCAGAAGCACCCGGTCCGGCTCCATCTGAAAGCCACCCGCCATCTTGATCAGCCAGCTCACCGGAGTACCGATAGGTGCGATCATGTTCAACGGTTGGACCAGGGCCGCCCCTGTCACTGTAACCCGGCGGCGGGTAAGGGCCTTACCCTCCACCACCGCCTCCCACACCGCCGCGGCGGTGGCCACGCTGCACACCAGGCAATTCACATCCACAGGCAGCTTGCCCGAGGGCACCTGCCGCCCGGTAAGCATTTGTATCAACTGCTTTTCCGCTCCCTGGGGATAACGGGTGCGAAGGGGCTGGACCCGAATATCCCCCTCTCCTCCCGCCTGGGAGCGTATATTCTCAATGGCGTCCGGCTTGTTGGTTTCCACGGCGATTACGGCTCCCTTGGCCCCCACTGCCTTGGCCAACAGTCTGGCTCCGCCAACCACTGTGTCTCCCCGCTCCAACATAAGCCGGTGGTCGGAGGTAATATAAGGCTCACACTCCGCGCCGTTGATAATAAGGGTATCCACCTTTCCCACCGCGCCAGAGAGCTTTACATGGGTGGGAAAGCCCGCACCGCCCATACCGGTGACACCCGCCTCCTTCACGATGGAGATGATTTCTGCCCCTGTCAGCCCTGCGGAATTGCCCCGGTGCTTTTGCTCCGGACAGGGGGCATCCTGAAAGTCATTGTCAATGACCACTGACAACATCATTCCACCGCCGCCATAGGGCCGGGGCTCCACTGCCAGAACCTTGCCGGAAACGCTGGCGTGGATGGGCGCCCCCAGGCCATTGGACTCTCCGATGAGCTGGCCCACCCTTACCTCGTCCCCCTCCGCCACCACAGGAGTGCAGGCGTCATCCGTGTGCATAGACATGGGGATAACCACCTGGGCCGGAGCCTGGGCCAGAGGAAGAGCGGGGGTTTGCTCGGTCAGGTCCTTGTGCTCCGCAGGGCGGACCCCGCCAAAAAATTGATGTAGCATAGCCTCACCTCAATTGATTCGCCAACCGCCCGGGAAGACGGGGCGTTCCATATCTATTGTATCATAGTGCATTTCGTCGAAAAAGTCCAGTCTCTTCCACCTTTTTTTGATTGACAAAAGGCCGGGAAAATAGTATGATATGAACCAATAATCCAAACGCTATGACCGGGCCAGTAGGCCCGCCCCGCAAGCGCAGAGAGGAAACGGCTGGTGAAAGTTTCCATGAGGGGCGGAGGCTGAACGTCTCCCGCGAGCGGCCCGTTGAACGGCATATGCCCAGTAGGCGGAGACGGCTTGCCCCCGTTATGGGCCAGAGTGCGCGGGAGTTCCCGCGAATTTAGGTGGTACCACGGAGTGAATGGCTTCGTCCTATGGGTAGGGCGGAGCCGTTTTGTTTTCTTCACCCCATTCACCAAGCAACCACCAAGGAGGCTGACAGCATGAAAATGAAATGCGCCCAAATCATTATGGAGTGTCTGCTGGAGCAAGGCGTGGACACCGTCTTCGGTTACCCCGGCGGCACCATTCTCAACGTTTATGACGAGATGGAGCTCCACGGCTACAAGGATAAGCTCCGCCACATCCTGACCGCTCATGAGCAGGGAGCGTCCCATGCCGCCGATGGCTATGCCCGGTCCACCGGAAAGGTAGGCGTTTGCTTTGCCACCTCCGGCCCTGGCGCCACCAACCTGACCACCGGCATCGCCACCGCCTATATGGACTCCTCCCCTGTGGTGTTCATCACCTGCAACGTCAGTGAAAATCTCATTGGCAAGGATTCCTTCCAGGAGGTGGATATTACCGGCATTACCATGCCCATCACCAAATGCAACTATCTGGTAAAGGACCCCACCCAGTTGGCGGACATTATCCGGGAAGCCTTTGCGATCGCCCGCTCCGGCCGCCCCGGCCCGGTACTCATTGATATTGCCAAGAATGTCACCGCCGCCGAGGCAAATTATGAATACCTGCCTGTGGAGCAACACGCCTCCCATGGACGGCTGGGAGCCATGCTCCGCCGCTCCAGCCATGATCTGAAAACCCCGGAGCCTGATATGGGCGACATCAGCAAACTTCTGGCTATGATTGAGGCGGCTCAGAAGCCTTTGGTGCTGGTGGGCGGCGGCGTCATCCGCTCCAAGGGTGCGGTACCCGAATTCCGCAAGTTCGTAGAGACCTTGAACGCTCCTGTGGCCTCCACCATCATGGGCGGCGGCGCGCTTCCCGGCAATCATCCCCTCTTTACGGGCATGATTGGAATGCACGGCTCCCATGCCTCCAACTTTGCCTCGGCAGAGTGCGACCTGCTCATTTCGGTCGGCTGCCGGTTTTCCGACCGGGTAGCCACAGTGCCAGAGGAATTTGCCACGCAGGCCAAAGTCGTCCATATTGACATCGACCGGGCGGAAATTGATAAAAACGTCAAAACTGACCACCACATCATCGGGGATGCCCGCAGGGTCCTCCAACTCCTCAATGAAAAGTTGCCCAAGCACGACTACCCCGAGTGGAAAAAGTGGGTGTTCTCCCACCCCGAGGTCCCGCTCAAGAAAGACGACATCCTTCATCCCCATGAGATTTTGGAAACGATTCAGGCCGTTACCGATGGACAGGCCATCATTGCCACCGACGTGGGCCAGCACCAGATGTGGTCGGCTCAATATTACCACTTTTCCCGCCCCGGGCAGCTTGTCACCTCCGGCGGCTTTGGCACCATGGGCTTCGGCGTGGGCGCCGCCATGGGCGCTTCCATAGGCAACCCCGGCATCCCTGTTGTGGCCTGCGTGGGGGACGGCGGCTTCCGCATGAACTGCAATGAGTTAGCGACTCTCCAGCACTACAACGTACCTGTCATCGTGGTCATCTTCAACAACCGCACTCTGGGTATGGTCCGGCAGTGGCAGCACCTCATCTATGGGGAACGCTACTCCCAGACCGATCTGGATAGAGGCCCCGACTTTGTGAAGCTGGCAGAGGCCTACGGCATCCCCGGCAGCCGGGCCGCCCACCAGGACGAATTTGAGACTGAGTTCCGCAAGGCCATAGAGAGCAAAGGGCCCTGGGTTATCGAGTGCGCCATTGACAAGGACGCCATGGTCCACCCCATGGTTTCCGCAGGCACGCCTGTAACCCAATTCCTGCTGGATTGAGGAGGGGAAAAATATGAAAAACGAATATACCCGCCACACTCTTTCCGTTCTGGTAGAAAACTCCTCCGGCGTTCTCTCCCAGGTGTCCCGGTTATTCTCCCGGAAGGGTTACAATATTGAATCCCTGGCTGTGGGCACCACTGACGACCCTGCCGTATCCCGTATCACCATCGAGGTCATGGGCGACGGGGGAATGATGGAGCAACTGATGAATCAGCTTCGCAAGCTCTTTCCCGTTCACTCGGTGCAGGAGCTTATTCCCGAGCGGTCCATCCGCCGGGAACTGGTAATGTTCAAGGTAAAGGCAGAAACCTCCGATGTACGGAACGAAATCATTCAAATTGCCAACATCTTCCGAGCTTCCATCATTGACGTATCGGTCAAATCTTTGACCCTGGCTCTCATCGGTGACGAGCGCAAGGCCTCCGCCATGGAAAACCTGTTGGAAGCCTTCGGCATCCTGGAGTTGGTGCGCACAGGCATGGTAGCCCTGGAACGGGGTGCCTACACCATCAGCGATGAAAGCAAGGAGAACACGGAGTTCAATTTGGGTAAGGCAACGCTGTAAAAAGATTGTAGCATCATTTACATTCTTTTCTCCCCCAGCGTGTTATTCTGATAAAAAGTGCCGACAAAAATCAAAGGAGTGTTTTATCATGGCAAAGATGTACTACGAGAAGGACTGCGACCTTTCCTACCTGGACGGCAAGAAAATCTCCATCATTGGCTATGGCTCCCAGGGCCACGCCCACGCCCTGAACCTGAAGGATTCCGGCTGCGACGTATGCGTGGGTCTGCGGGAGGGTTCCAAAAATTGGGCCGAGGCCGAGAAGGCCGGGCTCCAGGTCAAGACGGTGGCCGAGGCCGCCAAGTGGGGCGACATTGTCATGATGCTCATTAACGACGAGGTCCAGGCCGACGTCTACAAGAAGGATATCGCCCCCTATATGACCGAGGGCAAGGCCCTGGCCTTTGCTCACGGCTTCAACATCCGCTATCAGCAGATTGTCCCTCCCGCCGGGGTAGACGTGTTCATGGCGGCTCCCAAGGGCCCCGGCCACACCGTCCGTTCCACCTATGTCAGTGGCAAGGGCGTGCCCTGCCTGGTAGCCGTGGAGCAGAACGCCACCGGCAACGCCTATAAGATCGCTCTGGCCTACATCGCCGGCATCGGCGGCGCCCGGGCCGGGGTCATGGAAACCACCT
>CANDEE010000060.1 GCA_947383685.1 uncultured Pseudoflavonifractor sp. | reverse complement strand
TGATCTCCTACACCGTCATCAAGGTGTTCTCCGGCAAGGCCAAGGACGTGTCCGTGCTGACCTACGTCATTTCCGCCCTGTTCTTGGTGAAGTTTTTCCTGGTCGCCTGAGAAAGAGCAGAATCGAAAAAAGAGAAGGCCATCCCGGTTTCGGGATGGCCTTTTTTGTGGGAAACACCAGGGATGGACAGAAAGAAGGCCGCCGCCCCCGCATATAGATTTTTTATCAGAAATTTTAGCGAAAATTGTTGTCAAGCCTTTCCAGACTTGCTATAATTATGTCAACCCTAAACTGGGAAACTCCGCCAACTTCCCGTGGCGGTAAGCAGGAAAGGAAGTTGCTGTATGCAGAAGAAACGAATGACCCGGATACTGTCGGCGCTGCTGGCGGCGTCTATGATGGGCACCCTGTATGTTCCTCTCCCGGCGGCAGCGGCAGAGAGCGGCGCCAAAGGAAGCGTCACTGCCGCGGTGCGGATCGACTATGCCCAGCGGCTGGACGAGCTTCAGCGGCGGGACATAAAGGTGGAGCTGCGCCAGGGCGGGCAGACCATTGGCTCCGTGCCGCTGGCCCAGGCGGGGGTCTACACCGTAGGCGGCTATCAGGCCGAGGTGACGGCGAAAAATACCGATGGCGGCGAACTGCTGGGAGGCCTGTGGCCCGGATTTTTGGAGGTCGCCTTTGGGGGGCTGCCTCAGGGAGAGTATACCCTTTCCTTTACAGGCAAGGGCTATAAGCCGTACAGCGAGACGGTGACTATGACCGATTACGCCAAGCATATCGTGGTGGGTACAGGTGACGCCACCTTTACCTTGGGCGATGTGAACGGAGATGGCAAGGTAGACGAAAAGGACCGTGCCGCTCTCTCCGCCGCGCTTGGTTCCACCCGGCCTGAGGACCTTCATCAATATGATTTGAGCGGCGAAGGGACCATCGACATTGTGGACCTGGCCTATGTGAACCGGCTTATGTCCGCCCAGGGTGGGTCTGTGCTCCGGGACACCGCGCTTCTGACGCCTCCCGCCAACCTGGCGGAGGCAGAGAAGGAGCTGGCGGAGTATGGCACTCTGGTCACGGAGGGCCAGCTCAAGGACATTTTTGCCGACAACGGAGCGGGGGTGACCCTCCGTTCTGAGTCGGGAGGAGATATTGTGCTGCCCCTGCCTTTGGACGAGGCGGTAAAAACCCAGGAAATCCAAATCGTCTCTCCCGCGGGCGGGGGAACGGTGACGGCGGGTACCGTGGTGGTGGAGGATGACGCCGGAGGGCGGCTGGAGCTGCCCTTTGACCAGACGCCTCCCGCCGGGGTCCACGCCACCGCCCGGACTCCGGGCAGCAATGTCATCACCCTGGACCTGGGGAAACGGGTCCCGGTGAAGAAGGTGACCATCATCGTCACCAAGACGGCAAACGGCGATTATGCCGCTGTGGAGGCCATTCAGTTCCTGAAGGATATTGTACCCCAGGTTCCCGTGGCCCCCAACAGTATGGTGAAGGGCATCACCGCCGAGGCGGGGAGCGAGTCGGTATCCCTGCGGTGGAACGAGCTTCCCAACGTGTCGGGCTATAAGGTGCTTTACTGGCCTCAGCAGAATGTGAAGGAAGTGAAGGAGCTTCATACCGACGTGACCCGCGCCAAGGTCACGGGTCTGGAAAATCTGGTGACGTACGTCTTTACCGTCACTCCAACCGATGGAAACTGGGAAGGCCGGGTCTCCGACCAGGTCTTTGCCACCCCCATCCCCGCCAGCGTCCCCGACAAGGTGGACATGGTGCAGGTGACCGCTCTGGACGCTGCCTTGGGTATTTCCTGGAAAGAGGGCAAGGCGGCTACCTATTACGAGGTCTACTACCAGGAAAAGGGCCAGGACGCTTGGAACCAGGCTGGGGGACAGCTTACCCAGGCTAGGATCACCATTGAGAACTTGAAAAATGACGTGACATACAGCGTATACGTGGTGGCAGGCAACGATGTGGGCAAGGGGCCCCGGTCCGCCATCTATGAGGGGACGCCCAAGGCGGTGGTATATGAGCGGCCTGAGGGTATCCCCACCCAGGGTATCCTGGACAGTTCCCTTATCAGCGCCGTCCGGCTGGCCGATACGGGCAACCATGCCGGGAGCTTTGACCCTCAGAGTATGATAGACAATAACTACCGTACAGCCTGGACCGCCCAGAACTGGTGGCGGAACGAGCACGTGATTACCACCTTTGCCCAGCCGGTGGACCTGTCTGCCGCGATTTGGGTGCCCCGGCTGGACAGTACCTACCCCACCAACCTCCGGGCATACAGCGTCCGGGTGTGGTATGAGGGGGAGGACCTGAACTCTGCCGGACACCTGATCGTCCCCGACCCCCAGAACGGGGGCGTGGACAACGGGGGTACGGGCCGGGACGTGGATACCTGGCCCAATGTCCGGGGGAATGCCTCCGTCACCAATTTTGCTATCCTGCCCTTTGGCCCGGTGGAAAAGGTGATTCAGGTCAGCGTGGCAGTGGAGCAGCGGGCCTATACGATCGTCAGCCTTTCCGAGCTGATGTTCATGGAATATGACCCGGCCCACAGCCTGCCGGGAGAGATCACTGCCCTCTTTGCCGACACCCTCCACACGCAGTTGGCCGCCGGGGTCAGTATGGAGCGCATTGAGGCTCTCCGGCAGCGGCTGAACGGGGATGAGCGGAACTATTACCTGGACCTGACCACCATGGCTGACGAGCTGGACTTGGCCCAGGAGCTTCTGGCGAAGGGCAGCAGCCAGGGCGTGATTTTGGAGGGCCTTGACTCCCGCAGCAGCGGGGCTGACGGGGCCAAATACGGTCAGGGAGGCAGCGACCTTCAGCCCCTGGGCGTTACCGTGGGAGCGGGACGGGAGATCACCGTCTATGCCGAGGGTATTCCCGCCGGGGAGAAGGTGACCCTCTATGCCACCCAGTTCAACGCCGAGGTATCCCAGTGGCGGACGGAGCTGGGAACTTTGGAGAATGGACGGAACATCTTCACCATCCCCAAAATCGGCAGCCGGGCAGGCAATAACGGCGGCAGTCTGTATGTCACTTACAGCGGCGGAAACGGGGGGAATATCCGGCTCCATGTCCGCCGGGGCATGGACGTCCCCGTTCTGGAGCTGGCTCACTGGTACGCCATGAAGGAGGAGGCCCGCCGGGAGGCCATCGGGGCCTATGTGGACGAGCTTTCCGCCTACCTGGGCGGCATGACCATCGGAAGCCCCACCAGCGATTACCGCAACGTGACGGAGATTTCCACTCCTGTGGTCCTGTTGTCCCTTCCCGCTCAATCGGTGCAGAATGCCCTGGGGGCGGGAGACCGGGCGGAGAAGGTCCAGACCCTGTATAACACCGTCCTGGCCTGGGAAGATATTATGGCTATCTGCAAGCAGACCCAGGGTATCGACAACGTGTATGAGCGCAACGATATGCAGTCCCGCCAGAATATCCGCTGCATGACCATGTTTGCCGGGGCCTTTATGTATGCCGCCGGGAACCACATCGGAATTGGCTACGGCTCCTGCGGCGGCATGGCCACCGGGCGGCCCATCTCCCTTTTGGGGGAGGACGCTACCGCCAACCAGCTCTTTGGCTGGGGCATCGCCCATGAGATTGGCCACAACATGGACAAGCTGGGCAAGGCGGAGATCACCAACAACATCTATTCCATCATGGTCCAGACCTGGGACGGCAAGGAGAATACCCTGCCCTCCCGCCTGGAAATGAGCGGCAAGTATGACGGCATTTTCACCAAGGTGGCCCAGGGCTGGCCCGGCGCGTCCAACGACGTGTTCGTTCAGCTTGGTATGTACTGGCAGCTCCATTTGGCCTATGACAATGGCGACAGGCCTCTGGACTTTTACAACCAATTTTTCAAGGCATGGAAGGCGGGGACCTATACCGCCGGGGCTTCCAGCTATGACGACAGGGTGGCCCTTACTGCTGCTGGGGTCGTCCACCGGGACCTGACGGAATTCTTTACCCGCTGGGGCATGGTTCTCAGCGATAAGGCGAAGGCCACGCTGGCCGGGTATGAGAAGGAGAGCCGGGCCATTTGGTATCTCAACGACCAGAGCCGCCGTGACCGGCTGGCGGGGACGGCAGGAGCTACCGGGACGGTACAGGCCGCAGCCGCTTTGACGGCGGGGAAGGACAACGAGATCACGGTGTCCATTGACGCCTCGGCGGTCAAGGGAACGCTCCAGGGCTATGAGATCCGGCGCAACGGCGTTTCCGTGGCCTTTGTAACCGCAGAAAACGGGAAAAAGGCAGTCTACACCGATGTGATAGGCTCCGGGAACCACCGCACTTATTATTATGAGGTGACGGCCTACGATACCCTGGGCGGCAAGGTCGGCTCCACCGCCGGGGCGGGGGAGGTCCGGGTGGCCTATGATAAAACGGTGGACCCGGCGGAGTATGACATTTCCACCAGGAACGGGGCGACGGTTATCACACTGAAAAAGGAGACCCCCGTGTCTGGCCTGAAAATTGAGAACCTGACCCTGGGCGGCGGCAGCTATACCGTTTCCATTACCGACGAGGATGGAAAGACCACCACCGCCCTCACCGGAGTTTTTGACGACAGGCACAACCAGGCAGTGGATGACAAGGGGAGCTTTGTCAGCTATTTCAGGATGCCGGGGGCGGAGGAGACCGACACCCGCATCTGGACCTACGACGCCAAGACGGTAACCATCACCGGTATCCCGGAGGGGATACGGGGAGAGAACGTGAAGCTCATCACCTATCCGGGGGACGATGTGGCCTTCCTGGAGGGAGGGACCATGGGACTGCTCTCGGCGGACTATTCGTATACCGCCTTGGACGAAAACGGGAATGAGGTCCAGGAGACCATCCCCAAGGGGACCCTGGTGATCCTGGGCACCTACCGGGGAGACCCGGTATACAACACCCTGTCGGTGACGGGCCGCTTTACGGGGACCGCCTCCGGCGAGGCGGGAGAAATGACGGAGACCCAGGCGGTGGAGCGTCCGGTGGCAGGCTACGCCTTCCTCTTTGCCGAGGTACCCACCGTGGGCGAGGTCAGCGACATCAGCGACGGCATTTTCCTCTTTGTCCCCGATGTGCAGCGGGAGGCCCAGCTCCAGGGAGAAGGCTCCCACTGTGATGTGCAGAATCTGCTGCCCGCCCAGATCCGGGTGGAGCTTTACCGCACCGACGACCCCAATGACGCCGGCAGCAAGCGGCTGACTGCCCAGACACTTTGGATATACAGCCCCGGCGGGGCGCAGGAGGACCTGCCCACCGTGGTGCTGGAAGGGGGGAAGGGCTGATGAGAAAGCGGTTCCAAAAGACTGGGAGCCTTCTGCTGGCCCTGACCCTTCTGCTGGCTTTGGCCCTTCCCGCCCAGGCTGCCGATGTGCGGCTGTCCTGGCAGAAGAACGGGAGCGGCGCCCTCCTTACCCTTCGGGGAATGGGGGAGGCCAGCGTATACGGCGTGCAGATGGAGATGACGGTGGCAGGGAGCTATACCTCCGCCAGCTTTGCTCCCAGCGCCGCTGATGCGTACAGCGAGTGCCGGGTATCTGCGTTGGATGGAAGCACCCGGGTCGTAGTCTACCTCACCGCCCAGAAGCCTCTGAACAGCGAGGGGACCCTGACGGCGGGAACGTTGACTTTGGACAAGAGCTTTACCATGCCCGCGAATGTGACCGTGACCCTGCTGGGCCATGAGCTGAAGGCCCTGGCGGGAGCGGAGGGAGTGACAGCCTCCGCCACTGAGGTGGTCCAAAGCTCCAAAGATGACGATGATGATCCTGAGACCTACCGGGTCCGGGTATCCTCCGCCCGTTATGGCTCAGTGAAAGCCAACGCGACCTGGGCTGAGGCCAGGGAGACGGTAACGCTCACGGTAGCTCCCCAGGAGGGATACGGCCTCCACAAGCTGAATGTGACTGCCTCCGGAGGGCGGGAGATGTCTCTTACCGACATGGGGGGCGGGAAGTATACCTTCCGTATGCCTGCCGCCGATGTGGAGGTCACCGCCACCTTTCTCCCGGCAGGGGAGGACCACCCGCCCATGGCTTTTTCTGATGTGACCGAGTGGAACTGGTATCACAGCGCGGTACACTTTGTCTATGAGAACGGTATGATGTCGGGAACCTCGGAGACCACCTTTTCTCCGGATATGAACACCTCCCGGGGAATGATTGTTACGGTGCTCCACCGTCTGGAGGGCGTACCGGAGTCCAGCACGTCTCATTTTACCGATGTGCCCAGAGGGGAATACTATGCCAAAGCGGTGGACTGGGCTTACGCCAACGGCGTGGTCAGCGGCTACGGCGGCAATGAGGCGGGTACCTTTGGTCCTAACAACAGCATTACCCGGGAGCAGCTTGCCGCGATCCTTTACCGCTACGCCGAAAAGAAGGGCGTGGATATGACGGACCGGGGCGACCTGAGCAGGTTTGCCGACCAGGGGACCATCTCCGACTACGCCAGGGAGAGCGTGGCCTGGGCGGTAGGTGTGGGGCTGATCGCCGGTATGGGAGACGGCACCATCGCCCCGGCAGGGAGCGCCACCCGGGCGCAGGTAGCTACCATTTTGATGCGGTATTGCCAGAATATCATGGAGTAAGTGAAAAATGGAATAAAACGGGGAGCGGGCATTTGCCCGCTCCCCGTTTTTTGATTGTTGCAGGCTTACACCATTTCTTCCGGATGAAAGACCCGGTCAAATTCCTCAACCGTCAGGAAGCCCAGCTTGACGCAGGCCTCCCGCAAGCTCAATCCCTCCCGGTGAGCCAACTGGGCGGTCTGGGCCGCCTTTTCATAGCCAATGTGGGGGTTGAGGGCGGTGACCAGCATCAGGGAATGATGAAGGTTTTCCCGGCACTTTTCCCGGTTGGCGGTAAGCCCGGACAGGCAGTTTTTGTCAAAGGAGGCCATGCAGTCGGCCAAAAGCCCCGCCGATTGGAGAAAGTTGTAGGCAATGACGGGCAAAAATACGTTGAGCTCAAAATTTCCCTGGCTGGAGGCAAAGCCGATGGCCCCGTCGTTGCCCATGACCTGGACGGCGACCATAGTCACCGCCTCGCACTGGGTGGGATTTACCTTTCCCGGCATGATGGAGGAGCCGGGCTCGTTTTCCGGGATACGGAGTTCTCCCAGGCCGCACCGGGGACCGGAGGAGAGCCACCGCACATCGTTGGCAATCTTCATCAAATCTCCCGCCAGAGCCTTCAGGGCCCCATGGGCAAAGACCAGTTCGCAGCGGCTGGTGAGGGCGTGGAACTTGTTGGGAGCGGTGGTAAAAAGATGACCCGTCAGCTCACTCACCGCCTTGGCAGCCTCCTCCCCAAAGCCCTTGGGGGCATTGAGACCGGTACCGACGGCGGTGCCCCCCAAAGCCAGGGTGGAAAGGCCGGGAAGGGCGCTTTTCAGCATCTCCCGGTCCTGCTGGAGAGAACTCCGCCAGCCGCTGATCTCCTGGCCCAGAGTGATAGGCACCGCGTCCTGAAGATGGGTGCGGCCCGATTTTACCACATCGGTATTTTCCTTTTCCAGCCGCCGGAGGGTGGAAATCAGGGTGTCCAAAGCGGGGAGGAGCCGCTCCTCCAAAATAAGTACGGCGGAGAGGTGCATAGCGGAGGGGAATACATCATTGGAGGACTGGGACAGATTGACGTGGTCGTTGGGGTGGAGGAGCGGCTGTCCCGCGATCTCGTTGCCCCGGCGGGCGACCACCTCGTTGACGTTCATGTTGGTCTGGGTCCCGGAGCCGGTTTGCCAGACGGAGAGGGGAAAGTTTCCTTTCAGTCCGCCCGCCAGAATTTCATCACAGGCGGCGGAGACGGCGGCACGGCGGGCTTCATCCAGCTTTCCCAGCCGGAAATTTGCCGAGGCGGCGGCCTTTTTCAGCAATGCCAGGGCGTGAATGATCTCCGGAGGCATGGTTTCCTGACCGATGCGGAAATTTTGCAGGCTCCGCTGGGTCTGGGCCCCCCAGTATTTTTCGGCGGGAACAGAGACCTGGCCCATGGTGTCGTGCTCCATTCGGAATTCGCTCACAGGGTCTCCCCCTCTCGTGTTAAATGCGGGCTACGCCCGTTTTCCGGGCAGCCTCCGCCACAGCCTTGGCCACGGTGGGGACTACCTGGGGGTCCAGGGGATCGGGGATGATGCAGTCGGGGGAGAGCTTGTCCGGAGAGACAAGCTCCGCCAGAGCCTTTGCCGCCGCCAGCTTCATCTCCTCGTTGATTTCCCCGGCCCGGACGTCAAAGGTCCCCCGGAATACGCCGGGGAAGGCCAACAGGTTGTTGATCTGGTTGGGAAAGTCGCTGCGGCCCGTTCCCACCACAGCGGCTCCGGCGGCTTTCGCCACATCGGGCATGATCTCGGGGGTGGGGTTGGCCATGGCCAATAGAATGGGTTTGCTTGCCATGGACCGCACCATATCGGCGGTTACCAGATTGGGAGCGGAGACTCCGATAAAGAGGTCGGCTCCCACCAGGGCTTCCTTCAGTCCGCCCCGGACGGCGGGCTGAGTCATTTGGGCCAGCTCATAGAGGTAAGGGTCGTTTTCCAAATCGGGCCGTCCGGGATGAACCACCCCGTGGATGTCGCAGAGGACGGCATGGCGCAGCCCCATAGACCACAACAGCTTGAAGATGGCGGTTCCCGCGGCCCCTGCCCCGGAGAAAACAGCGTGGATGTCCCCAATGCGCTTTCCCGTGACCCTGAGGGCGTTCTGCACAGCGGCGGCTACCACGATAGCGGTACCGTGCTGGTCGTCGTGAAAAACGGGGATGTCGCACCGCTCCCTCAGCTTTTTTTCAATTTCAAAGCACCGGGGGGCGGCAATGTCCTCCAGGTTGATTCCCCCAAAGGAGCCGGAGAGAAAGGAAACCGTGTTTACAAACTCGTCCACATCCTTGGTCCTGACGCACAGGGGAATGGCGTCCACTCCGCCAAAGGCTTTAAAGAGGACGCATTTGCCCTCCATAACGGGCATGCCCGCCTCGGGGCCGATGTCCCCCAGTCCCAGCACGGCAGAGCCGTCGGTAATAACGGCGCAAAGATTGTGGCGCAGGGTCAGCTCATAGCTCTGACTGGGGTCTCTTTGGATTTCCAGACAGGGCTGGGCCACGCCGGGGGTGTAAGCCAGGGCAAGGTCCTGCCGGGTGGCGATGGGAACGGTGGGGCAGATTTCCAGCTTGCCCCTCCATTTCCGGTGCAGGTCAAGAGATTTTTGGGCGGTATCCATGACAAAAACTCCTTTTTTGCATAGAATGGAGCATTGTTTTTATTGTACTGTCTGGGAAAGTGGATGTCAAGAATAGGAGAGGGACAAAAAAGAATGTGAAAAAAATGACTAAAAGGGGTGGAAGTCCTTGACAAAGTGTGATATACTTACACTGGGCGGAGAGGGGCTTTTCGCCCAGTACAGTTCGACCCGCGCATCCCCGGCAGTGGGGGTAAGCGCTGTCTGAATAGGTATATTTTTTTAAGGAGGAACTATCTATGGAAACTTATGGTCTGGAAAAGCTGGGCATCAGCAACATCAAAGAGATTGTCTATAACCCCAGCTATGAGCAGCTCTTTGAGGCGGAGATGGACCCCACCCTGGAGGGCTATGAGAAGGGCCAGCTCACCGAGCTGGGCGCCATCAATGTGATGACCGGCATTTACACCGGACGCTCCCCCAAGGACAAGTTCATCGTCATGGACGAAACCTCCAAGGATACCGTGTGGTGGACCTCCGACGAGTATAAGAACGACAACCATCCTGCCTCTGAGGAGACCTGGAAGGCCGTCAAGGAGATTGCGCTGAAGGAGCTCTCCGGCAAGAAGCTGTACGTGGTGGATGCCTTCTGCGGCGCCAACCACGATACCCGTATGGCCGTCCGTTTTATCGTGGAGG
>CANDEE010000059.1 GCA_947383685.1 uncultured Pseudoflavonifractor sp. | reverse complement strand
TTTCCGCCCTGCGCTATCAGGACAAGGTGCGCTCGGCCATCCACGGCTATAAGTTCCAGGGTCGCAGTGCCCGGAGCAAGCCATTTGGAACGCTGGTGGCCCAGGTCGTCTCCGATTGGGGACTTTCCGCCCACCTGGTGTCCTGGCCCAGCCTTTCCGGAAAGCGGCTGCGCCGGCGGGGCTATGACCAGGCCCAGCTTCTGGCCCGGGAGGTGGGGAAGGAGCTTGGTATCCCAGTGCTTCGGACGGTGGACAAGCAGGACCGCCCCGCCCAGTCGGGGCTGGAGGGGGAGGCAAGCCGGCGGGCCAATCTGCTGGGAGCCTACACCGCTGTGGCCCCGGAGAATTTTCAGGGAAAGACCATCCTTCTTATCGACGATGTGGTGACCACCGGCTCCACTCTCTCCGAGTGCGCCAAGACCCTCCGCCTGGCGGGGGCCGGAGAGATCCTCTGCGCCACTTTGGCCAAGGCGGGGAAATAGCCTCGACCGACAAGGGCAAACACGGTTTTGCGGGGCTGGGGACGCCCCTGGACTGCGTTTCGCCACAGGTGCCCCGCAGCCGTAAGCGGCAAGCCACTAACGGCTGCGTTGTGGCTCCTCGCCATACACCGGTAAGGCTTCGTCGCCAACCTTGTCAGAGACGCCCCCTGCTCCCGCAAAACTCCTCTAGGACCCTCTGGGGCGTGCTTACCCTTGCCGGTCGAAGCTAAATTTACTTTTTTTCTCCATTGCCGTTGAAATATGGGAAAAAAGCCGCTATAATAGATAAGTCTAAAATAACAGCCTTCCGGCAACACTAGCCGGGAAACGGAAAGATATATGAGGTGCAAGCTATGTTCAGTAAAGACATCGGGATCGACCTGGGTACCGCCTCCATCCTGGTCTACGTCAAGGGCAAGGGTGTGGTCCTGCGGGAGCCGTCCGTGGTCGCCATTGACAAGAATACGGGCAAGCTGCTGAAGGTGGGCACCGAGGCCCAGCAGATGCTGGGACGTACCCCCGGCAACATCGTGGCCATCCGCCCCCTTCGGGAAGGCGTGATTTCCGATTATGACATGACCGAGAAGATGTTGAAGGAGTTTGTGCGGAAGGTGACCTCCTTCACCCTCTTTAAGCCCCGCCTTCTCATCTGCATCCCCTCCGGCATCACCGAGGTGGAGGAGCGGGCTGTAGTAGATGCGGGCATCCAGGCCGGCGCCCGCCGGGCCTTCCTCATTGAAGAACCGGTAGCCGCCGCCATCGGCGCGGGTATCGACATCACCAAACCCGACGGACACATGGTGGTGGACATCGGCGGCGGTACCGCCGACATTGCCGTCATCTCCTTGGGCGGTGTGGTGGAGTCCGCCTCCATCAAGACCGCCGGCGATAAGTTTGATGAGGCTATCATCAAGTATATCCGCCGCCGCCACAACGTCCTCATCGGTGAGCGTACCGCCGAGGAGCTGAAAATGCAGATCGGCTGCGTGTTCCCTCCCGAGGAGGAAAAGAGCGTGGAAATCAAGGGCCGCAGTCTGATGACTGGCCTGCCCCAAGTATTTACCGTTACCTCCAGCGAGATGATTGAGGCCTTTGAGGAGCCCTCCACTCGCATCCTGGAGGCCATCCACGGCGTTCTGGAGCGCACTCCCCCCGAGTTGGTGGCCGATATTTCCAATAACGGTATCGTTATGACCGGCGGCGGTTCTCTGGTCCAGGGCTTTGATAAGCTCATCGAGTCCCACACGGGAATTGAGACCCATGTGGCCGACGACGCCATCTCCTGTGTGGCCTATGGCACGGGCAAGAGCCTGGATTCTCTGGACGCCATGCAGGACGGCACCATCAACCTGTCCCGGCGCAAGCAGCTCAACGCCTGAGAATGCGTGAAAAAGTTCCGTCCGCTTGGCGGACGGGACTTTTTAAATATACGCTACCTTTTCCATGTCAGAACAGCCCGCAGGAGGGACTGAAGAAGGCGGAGCCGTTGGCTCAATTTTCTGCAAATGTTCACTGTACCAATGCCTCGCCTACCGTGTAGATGTCCCCTGCCCCCACAGTGAGGATCAGGTCTCCGGGCTGGGCAATTTCCCGGAGCCGTGCGGTAAGGGCCTTTAAGGTGGGATAATACTCACTGCCGGGAATCTCCGCGCAGAGGTCCCTGGAGGAGATACCCAAGGTGTTGTCCTCCCGGGCGGCAAAAATCTCCGCCAGAAGGGTTACGTCGGGAATGGAGAGCACCTCTACGAATTCATGGAACAGAGCCTTTGTCCGGGAATAGGTGTGGGGCTGGAAGGCACAGATGACCCGCTTATAGTCCAGCTTCATGGCGGTGTCCAGCAGGGCCTTTACCTCGTTGGGATGATGGGCGTAGTCGTCGTACACGTCGGCGCCGTTGCATACGCCCTTTTTCTCAAACCGCCGTCCCGCTCCCCGGAACCCGGCCAGGCCCTTCTCCACCGCGGCGGAGGGAACACCCAGAGAGATGGCGGCTGCCGCGGCCGCCAGAGCGTCCCGGACGTTGTGCTCACCGGGGACCTGAAGCTCTATGTGGGCGAAGGCATCTCCCTTGTAGATCACGTCGAACCGGGGCAGGCCCTTGTCAAAGATGAGGTTTTCGGCGTGTACGTCTCCCTCATGGAGCCCAAAGGTGAGGATGGGCCGGGTCTCTCCCTTCAATGTGACCATGGTGTTTTCATCATCCCGGTTGGCAATGATAAGCCCTGTCTTTTCCGGCACCAGGTCGGCAAAGGCCCGGAAGGAGTGCTCCACGTCCTCCAAATCCTTGAAAAAGTCCAGATGGTCCGCATCCACGTTCAAAATAACGGCAATGGTGGGGAAGAAGGACAGGAAGGAGTTGCAGTATTCGCAGCTCTCCAGCACGATGGTATCCCCGTGGCCCACCCGGTGGCCCGCTCCCAGCAGGGGCAGGGTGCCGCCGATCATCACCGTGGGGTCCAGCCCCGCCGCCATAATGATGTGGGTGCACATACTGGTAGTGGTAGTCTTTCCGTGGGTGCCGGACACGCAAAGGGCGTTTTTATAATGGCGCATAATGGCGCCCCAGGCCTGGGCACGCTCAAAAACGGGGATACCCCTGGTGTGGGCGCCGGAAATCTCCGGGTTGTCGTCGTGGGCGGCGGCGGTGCGGATGACCAGCTCCGCATCCCCCAGGTTTTCGGCCCGCTGCCCGATGGCGACGGGAATACCGAGAGAGCGCAGATGGTCCACTGTGGCGCTCTCCCTGGAATCAGAGCCGGTAATGACCATGCCCGTGCCGTGGAGGACCTCCGCCAGCGGGGCCATGGACACCCCGCCGATGCCCACAAGGTGGGCCTTTCGTCCGGGGACCAGATAAGATGTAATGTCCAAAGTTGTCATATAAAACACAACCTTTTTCCTTCATTGGGTTACCATTATAAATCAATGGGAAGAAATTGGCAAGGTAATTCTATACAAAACTGGAACCGGATATACGAAAGGGGGGAGAAAAATGACCTGGAAGGACTTGCCTGCCGGAGCAGTATGCTGTCTGGAGACCCTGGCAGGGGCGGGCCACGCCGCCTACCCCGTGGGCGGCTGCGTTCGGGACCTGCTGTTGGGAAGGAAGCCGGGGGATGTGGACGTCTGTACCTCTGCCCACCCGGAGCAGGTCATGGCTCTCTTTCCCCGGGTGGTGCCCACGGGCCTGCGGCACGGCACCGTCACCATCCCCACCGAAAGCGGGAACATAGAGGTCACCACCTTCCGCCGGGAGGGGGGCTACGCCGACTCCCGCCACCCCGATGCCGTGGCCTTTGACGTGGGTCTCCGGGAGGACCTGTCCCGCCGGGATTTCACAGTGAATGCCATGGCCCTGGCCCCGGACGGCGAAGTCATAGACCCTTTCGGTGGCCGAAAAGACCTGAAAAAAGGCGTGATCCGCTGTGTCGGTGGTCCGGACAGGCGGTTTTCCGAGGATGCCCTGCGGATGCTCCGGGGGGTGCGCTTTGCCGCCCAGCTTGGCTTTGAGATAGAGGAGGCCACCGCTGCCGCCCTCAGCCGCAACGCTTTCCGGGTCGAAAAGGTATCCGGGGAACGGATCAAGGCGGAACTGGAGAAAATTTTGCTCTCCCCCCGGCCCCAGATGGCGGCCCTGCTGTTCCAAAACGGCCTTCTGGCCCATCTGTATATGCCGGAATGCCTCCCGGACCTGACCTCTCTGGCGGAGGTCCCCCCTGAAAAGACGGTCCGCTGGCGGGAATTCTGTCGTCTAAGCGGTTTTCCCATTACCGCCCTCCCTGTGGAGCGCGCCCTCCGCCGGGCGGTGGAGCATCCCGAGGATGCGGTCATCCCTACTCTGGCCCTAAAGCCCAAAGACCTGATGGCTCTTGGGCTGGAGGGCCCGCAAATCAGCGCCGCCCAAAGGGCTCTGGCCTTCCATGTGCTGGAAAGGCCGGAGGACAACACCCCGGAAAAATTAAAGGAAATAATATAAAGAAAGAGGCTGCGAAGGAATTCACAGCCTCTTTCTTTACCTGCCCTCTCCGGGCAGTTCAAAAAGCGCCTCAATAGACACACCCAAAACTTGGGCCAAGCCATAAAGCTCGATGTCGGTCACTGTGCGCTGCCGGTCCTCAATGCGGGAAATGGAGCCGCGGCAAATATAGATGGCCAGCACCTCCAGCCGGTCAGACAGCTTTTGCTGGCTCAGTCCCCGCTCCATCCGAAGCTGACGGACCCGGTCTCCAATCATGTTCCTGTGTTCCCCGTCAATGATGCGTGCCATACAAAGTCCTCCTTTGTCTTGACATAGGACAAAGTAAAGGGCATACTATGACTGGAAAAATATTGTCCTGTAACAGGACAATATAAACATAGAGGAGGTATTCTTTATGGCAAAATTTCAGCTCAACCCCGGCGAGACCCTGATCGGAAAGGGGCAAATGGCCCTTCACCAGCGGCAATACCTGAAAACCAAGCCCTTCAGCGGCAACATCTACGTGACCGACCAGCGGGCCAGCTTTTATATCAGCATGGTGGGCAGTCCGGAGATGGAGCTGCCCATAGCCGACATCAAGGGCTTTTCCGTAAGAAAGAGCCTTTTTACCTCGGTCACCATCCACAGCCGGGCAGGGGAGAGCTACTTATTTACCGGCTTCCCGGCCAAAAAGCTGCAGGACTGGCTGCGGCAGGCGGGGGTCAGCGAGCTGTAACACGCCCCATCTTGTGTAGAAATCATCATTTTCCCTCCCATCCCGCATATACATAGCGGGAATGGGAGGGTGTTTTTATGGAGCGAAAGGGGAAGAAGGAGGGCCTCCTGGCACTGACCGCCCAAGTTCTTGATATTCCAGGTGAGGCGGCGGGCCTGCCCCGGGTGGAGCTGACCGGACGTCATGAGGTCCGGATGACCAACCACCGGGGCATCCTGGCCTACGGCCGGTCGGAAATCATTGCCAGCGGCGGAAAGCTGCTGGTCAAGGTAAAGGGGGAGGGCCTGGAGCTTCGGGCCATGACCGCCGGGGAGCTGCTCATTACCGGCACAGTGCTGTCGGTGGAGTTGGAATAAAGGACTGGAGCGGCTTGTGGCCTGACAGGGAAAGGGGAGAAAAGCATGGCGGCACGGCAAATCGTCAATCTGTTCCGGGGCAGCGTCCGGCTGGAGGTGAGCGGGGCCTTTCCCGAGCGGTTTTTGAACCTGTGTGCCCAGCGTGGGGCGGCTTTTTGGGGGGTGGAGTGGCCTGATAGCCACACCCTCCGCCTCACGGTGGCCTGGAAAGACCGGAGGGGTCTGGACGACTTGGGGGCCAGAACGGGCTGCACCGTCACGGAGCAGCGGAGGAACGGGGTGCCGCCCTTTCTCCTGCGGTTTCGGAAGCGCTACGCCTTTCTGGCGGGGCTGGCCCTGGCTATTCTGGCGGTGTGCTTTCTGAACCGCTTTGTTCTGGTGGTGGATGTGGAGGGCAACGACCGGGTGCCCACCCAGGCCATCCTCACAGAGCTTCGCCGCCAGGGCCTCCGTCCCGGGGTCTACGGTCCCTCTCTGGCGGTAAAGGACATCGCCAACGAGACCCTTTTGCAGCTGGAGGACCTCTCCTGGATGGCGGTGAACCTCCGGGGCATCCGGGCCCAGGTGGTAGTCCGGGAGCGGATTCCAAAGCCTGAGCTGGTGGATGAAAAGGTGCTGGGTGACATCGTAGCAGAGGCCCCCGGCATTGTTACCCACCTGGAGGCCTGGTCAGGGGACGCGGCGGTGGCGGAGGGGAGCACCGTACTTCCCGGCGATGTGCTGATTCGGGGCTCCATCCGAATGGACCCGCCCCAGTGGAGTGAAAATCCTGTCCAGTGGATGCCGGTTCGGGCCATGGGCCGGGTGGAGGGCCGCACCTGGCGGACTCTCTCCGCCGCCATTCCTTTGACGGCAGAGGTAAAGGACTACACCGGGGAGGAGGCCACTTGCTGGTCGGTGACCATTTTAGGCCGGAGGTGGGTTTTTTCTCAAAACAGTGGAATTACCCTGGACAAATATGATAAAATAAGCAAGACATGGAATCTGACCCTCCCGGTGGATACAGTGCTGCCCTTTTCTCTGAGCCGGGAAATCTGCCGGGGCTATGAAACGGTGTCTCTGCCCATCGACCCAGCCGCCGCCCAGGCCATGCTGGAGGAGCGGCTGCTGGCAAAACTGGGGGAGTTGCTGGGAGATACGGGCCAGGAGGTGAGCCACAGCTTTGCCGCCGGGGAATCGGACGGGATGCTGGTGGTGACTCTTACCGCGGAATGTAAAGAGGAGCTGGGACGGTTTGTTCCGGCAGGATAAGACTGTGATACAAAGGAGAACTTCCATATGGTCGAACAAAGCATATCCATCGAGCGTCTGGAGGAGGCCGTCAACCTGTTCGGCTCCATGGACGAAAACGTAAAGCTCATTGAAAAGGAGCTGGGCGTGACAGTGGTGAGCCGGGACGGTCAGCTCAAGGTGACCGGAGAGGACGGCGAAAGGGTCATCTACGCCGTCAAAGCCCTGGAGGGCCTTTTGAAGCTCATCGGACGGGGAGAGACCATCACCGAACAGAACGTGCGGTATATCCTGAACCTGGTTAAGACAGGCAATGAGGATAAGATCGGCCAGTTTTCCGCCGACGTTCTGTGCGTTACCGCCAAGGGCAAGCCCATCAAGTCCAAGACCCTGGGCCAGAAGCGGTACGTGGACGCCATCCGCAAGAACCTGGTGACCCTGGGCATCGGCCCCGCCGGCACAGGCAAGACCTATCTGGCGGTAGCCGCCGCCGTGGCGGCCTTCCGCTCCGGGGAGGTCAACCGCATCATCCTCACCCGGCCCGCCGTGGAGGCGGGGGAGCGGCTGGGCTTTCTTCCCGGCGACTTACAGTCCAAGGTGGACCCCTACCTGCGTCCCCTCTACGACGCCCTTTTTGAGATGCTGGGGGCAGAGACCTATCAGAAGTATCTGGAGCGGGGCAACATCGAGGTAGCCCCCCTGGCCTATATGCGGGGCCGGACCCTGGACGACAGCTTCATCATTTTGGACGAGGCCCAGAATACCAGCCGGGAGCAGATGAAAATGTTCCTGACCAGAATGGGCTTTGGTTCTAAAATCGTCATCACCGGCGACATCACCCAGATCGATCTTCCGGGCGAGCAGCCCAGCGGACTTAAGGAGGCCATGCGGGTGCTGAAGGGAGTAGAGGACATCGCCATCTGCACCCTTACCGGGGCGGACGTGGTGCGCCACGTCATCGTCCAGCGCATCATCAAGGCCTATGAACAGGACGAGGAGCGGCGCAAGGCCAAAAAGGGATGAGAGAGGGGCAAAGGAGGGACCGCCCCGGACGGCTTCTGCACTGCGGTTACAGCCCGGTGGGGTAATATTCCATTAACTGGACGGGGGATGAATATTGCACTCCCTGCCGCCCTCCCAGGCCCGTACATACGAAAGGAACTCACAATGAAAAAAGTTTTCATCGGTCTGCTCTTTCTATTCCTCCATATCAAAATCAACGGAATAGACCTTCTCCCGGTATTTGTGGGCTATATCCTCATCTATCAGGGCGTCCGCCAGGAGCGGGAGTGCCCCTCCGGCAAAACCACCTGCTATATTGCGGTGGCGGGGGCCATCGTGACGGGTCTTCTCTGGCTCTGGGGTATCCTGGGCGGTGATTTTCCCCTGCCTGTGGGCATGGTATTCCAGCTCCTCATCACCTACCGCCTGGTCCTGTGGGTGGAGGAGCTGACCGTCGGCGGAAAGCGGGTGACCCGCTTCCGCCAAAGCTGGTATGTGCTGACAGCGGGAGTCCTGCTCTCCCTGCTCCTGGGCCTGCTGAAAAGCGCACTTTCCCTTGTAACCGAGCTGGTGGGCCTTGGAGCGGCGGTCTACTATATTTATAACTATTACCGCATCTGGAAGGACCGGGAGGGGAACGGTTCCCAGAATGTCTCCCAGCCCTGACCCTGCGGAGCCATATTTTGACCTTGGGATGTTTGTGCATCTCCCTTGGGTGTTGGAAGAACCCATAGGCGGCCCTGCCTCCTGACGCAACCCAAAGGTTCCATATAGAAACAGCAAGGCTCTGGGCAAAAGCCGGAAAAGCCGGTATCCTTTGCCTATGTCCCAATAGGGCAAAGAAACCGTGAGGTGATACATATGAGTATGGGCGCAAGACTGGCTCAGGAGCGCCGGGGCCAAAACCTGACCCAGGAACAGCTTGCCGAAAAGCTGGGCGTGACCCGGCAGGCGGTGAGCCGCTGGGAATCGGATACCGCCTACCCGGAGACCGATAAGATCGTCCGCATGGCGGCTCTCTTTGGGGTGAGTTGCGACTATCTGCTGGGGGTTGGCGGGGAGGACAGGGTGAGCGCGCCCCCCTCTCCGGTGACCCGGCTCCTCCGGGAGGCGGCGGGCAAAAAGCTGCTGCTGACTTTCTACGAGGAGGAAAGCCAGATAGGCTGCCGTTGGTGCCAGATCCTGGACTTTGACGGCGGCTGGGCCAACGTGGAGTTCGTAAAGGACAAAAAGGGGGAGAAGCGGGAGACCCGTCTCATCCCCCTGTCCTCCATCCGCACCATCACCCTTTTACCGGAAGGGGGCGAGGGCTGATGGAGGCCTTTGGAATGTTCGGCTTTATCATGGCCCTCCTTGCCTATTCCAAGGTCAAGCGGCTGGAACGCATCCTCCGGGAAAACCACATCCGCCCTACCGGGGCGGTCTCTTTGGGAGGCAGCCTCCGGGAGAAGGTGGGCAGCACCGTCTTCCTCACCATCTATGAGGGGGAGGGGGACACCACCACCTCCTGCAAGATTCTGGATGTGGACGAGGAGTGGGCCCATGTTCTCCGCAACGAAGGAAAAAAGAACCAGCGGGAGCTTCTCATCCGGCTGGAGGACATCAAGCAGGTGAGAGAATGAGCAAACACGAAATATTGTTTTCCTCCGACTTGGAGGAGGATACCGCCCAATGGGAAACCCTATTAAATGCAGTTATTCCCGCGGCCCTGACCGCCGAGGGGGTAGATTTGCCCTGCGAGGTTAATGTGCTCCTCACTGACGACGAGGGTATCCACGCCATCAACCTGGCCCAGCGGGGGGTAGATTTGCCCACAGATGTACTTAGCTTCCCCATGCTGGAGCTTGCCCCTGGGGACAAGCCCTTGGAGGAGGACGCCGACCCCGGTACGGCCCTTGTTCCCCTGGGAGACATGGTGTTAAACCTGAACCGTATCCGCTCCCAAGGCGAGGAGTACGGCCACGGCCCCCGGCGGGAGTGTGCCTATCTGGCCGTCCACTCCGTTTTGCATCTCCTGGGCTACGACCACATGGACGACGGCCCCATGAAGGCCCAAATGCGGGAGCGGGAGGAGGCCATTCTGGGAGAGCTGGGCATGGAACGAGGATAAAATTTTGCGAAAAAGCTCAAAGAAAGTTGAGGATCACCTATGAAAACAAGTACGAAATCCGGTATGATCGCCATTGTGGGCCGCCCCAACGTGGGCAAGTCCACCCTCACCAACGCCCTGGTGGGGGAGAAGATCGCCA
>CANDEE010000058.1 GCA_947383685.1 uncultured Pseudoflavonifractor sp. | reverse complement strand
ACTCCACCATCTCCCTGGGCTACGCGGGGCTTTACGAGTGCGTCAAGTACATGACCGGCGTGAGCCACACCGAACCCGAGGTGGGAACCCCCTTCGGCCTGAAGGTCATGCAGCACATGAACGACGCCTGTAAGAAGTGGAAGGCGGAGAGCAACATCGACTTCTCCCTCTATGGAACCCCTCTGGAGTCCACCACCTATAAGTTCTCCAAGTGCCTTCAGAAGCGGTTTGGAGTCATTGAGGGCGTTACCGACAAAAACTACATCACCAACTCCTACCACATTCACGTCACTGAGGAGATCGACGCCTTCTCCAAGCTGGCCTTTGAGTCCAAGTTCCAGGCCCTCTCCCCCGGCGGCGCCATCAGCTATGTGGAGGTTCCCAATATGCAGCAGAACCTCCCCGCCGTGCTGAGCCTGATGCAGTTTATCTACGACAACATTATGTACGCCGAGCTGAACACCAAGAGCGATTTCTGCCAGGTGTGCGGCTTTGACGGAGAAATTCAGATCGTGGAGGACGACGGCAAGCTGGTTTGGGAGTGCCCCCACTGCAAGAACCGGGATCAGAGCAAGATGAACGTGGCCCGGCGGACCTGCGGGTACATCGGGACCCAGTTCTGGAACCAGGGAAGGACACAGGAGATCAAGGAGCGGGTGCTTCACCTGTAAGAGGAAACCAAAAAGGGACGGGCCGCCGGCCCGTCCCTTTTTCAGACTGTCAAAAAACTTTTTGACAGTCTGACCGCATTTTGAACCTGTTTCACAGGTTCAAAAGCCCCATTGAAATGGGTGAAAGAGAACCCTGATGGTTCCCTTTCACACTTTTCCTCCTTCCGATACCTTCCCCCGTTTCGGTTTTTCGCCCCAGGATCATGCGTTAGGCAGCTCTAAAACGCCGCTGACCTGCCCGGTTTCGCAGTTATACCAGAAGTAGCCCTCCTGGGCGGTCTCCCCCGGTCTGCTGTAATAAAAGAGCATGGACGCCCCATCCTTTCCCCACTGGAGGAACTGATATTCCGTGTCCGCGCCCCCCATGTTCAGGATGGGGTTTAGGTTCGATTCATTGTGGCTGTCCAGCCAGTTAAGTACCACCCAGGACCGGCCATCCTGCCGGAAGCTCATTGCGTATTTCCGCCCGTCGGGGGCCCACCAAAGCCCCTGGTATTCGCTGCTGCCATAGGCGATATAGGAGGTTTGGTCCCCGTCCTCCAAAATGATCTGGACCGCATCCTCCAACGTAAACCGCAGGGGCCAGAAATCCCATTTCTTGCTGTATACCCGCACCACGCTCCGGCCGTCAGGGGAAGGCTTTTTGTCCAGCAGGAAGAAAATCCCGCTGCGCCAGAGGAGCCCCCCCAACACCGCCAAAATGAGGAGCAGCACAGCCACATACCGCTTTCTCTCCCCCCAGATTTTCCGGGTCATCTCCCCCTGGGAATATTCCAGCAATCTTTTGGTGTCGTCCACCGGCGTCTCCTCCAATCTCTCTCCCCGGATCAGCTCTCCCACGGTTACGCCGAGAAGCTCCGCC
Organism: uncultured Pseudoflavonifractor sp.; assembly: GCA_947383685.1. Taxonomy (GTDB): domain Bacteria; phylum Bacillota; class Clostridia; order Oscillospirales; family Oscillospiraceae; genus Vermiculatibacterium. The sequence continues at coordinate 8,491 of CANDEE010000058.1, read as the reverse complement.
AGGGGCTCCAGCAGGGCGATGTCCGGGGCGTTCAGGCCCCGCTCCCACTTGGAGACGGCCCGGTCGGTGATATGCAGAGCCTCGGCCACGTCCTTCTGGGTCAGCTCCTTTTCTTTTCTCCGCTCCCGGATGAACGCTCCGATGCGCTGATTGTCCATGCTCTCACATCCTTTCTGCCCTTCATCTTATCACTCCCAGCCGGGGTTGTCACCAAACCGCTGGTTGATTTTCAAAAAAGGAGCCGTTTTTATGAATTACTGCAACATTAAGCCCCGGGATATTGCCGACGGGGTAGGGGTTCGGGTGACCCTGTTCGTCTCCGGCTGCCGGAACCACTGCAAAAACTGTTTTCAGCCCGAGACCTGGGACTTCGGCTACGGCGAGCCCTTTACCCCGGAGGTAGAGGAGCATATTTTGGAGGAGCTGTCCCCCGCCTTTGTGGACGGGCTGACCCTTTTGGGGGGCGAGCCGGGAGAGGCGGAGAACCAGCGGGGGCTGGTTCCCTTCCTCCGCCGGGTGCGGCGGGAGCAGCCGGAGAAGACGATCTGGTGCTATTCGGGCTTCACCTGGGAACAGCTCACCGGAAAGGAGCCCTCCCGGTGCCGGTGCGAGGTTACCGATGAATTTTTGTCCCTGCTGGACGTGCTGGTGGACGGGCCCTTTGTGGAGGAGCTTCACGACATTACCCTCCTGTTCCGGGGCTCCAGCAACCAGCGGCTCATCGATGTACCCAAGACCCTGCAAGCCGGAGCGGTTACTCTTTGGGAGGGTTGATTTTTCCTTTGATTCAGGGTAAAATAATACTATCATCCCAGGAAGGAGCGAATCCCATGCTGTTTTCCGACAATTCCCGGTATTCCTATGCCGTTTCTCCGCTGATCGAGGTCATCTGCCAGCTCCGTTTTCCCACCATCCTGTCCATCGGCTCCACCGAGCCTGCCCAGTTTCAGGAGATGATCCGGGGGGAATTTCCCAAATATGTGGCCCGGCAGGAGCAGCAGCCTCTGAAAATCACCAACCCCAACGCTCCCCAGCCCCAAATCGAGCGGCAGCCCCCCATCACCAACTACAACTTTATCTCCACCGACGGGCTGTGGAAAATCAACCTGACCAAAGACTTTATCGCCCTGTCCACGCTGCGGTATACCTCCTGGGAGGAGTTTGCCCAGAAGCTGGACAAGGTGCTGGCCCTGTTTATCCAAATCTATCATCCCGCCTTCTTTGAGCGCATCGGCCTGCGGTACGTCAACGCCTTCTCCCGAAACCGGCTGGGCCTTCAGGACGAGCTGTGGGACGACCTTATCAACGCCCCCTTTATCGGGGTGCTGTCCGAGCCTGATGTGGATGAGAAGGCCACCGGCAAGTGCGCCCTGGACGTGGAGATGAACCTGGGGGAAAACCGCCACATGAAGCTCCACGCCGGCCCCGGTATGCTGGGAGACGGAAAGAAGGACCCGGAGCCCAAGTTTATCCTGGACGGAGACTTTTCCGTGGTGGACAAGCAGATCGCCGCCCAGCGCATCGCCGGGGAGCTGGACGTGCTCCATGACTATGGGGTACGGCTTTTTAACTCCGCCGTCAGCGAGGAGCTCCACAACGCAATGGGGCCTACTCCGAAATAAACCATCCCTATTACGCCTATTGCTGAGACTGTTGTCTTTCAGCGGGCGTCCTTTGGGACGCCCGCTTTTTTTATCAAAAAAGGAGTTATTATGAAAATCCAACTTTCCGACCATTTCACCTATTCCCGCCTGCTCCGCTTCACCCTGCCCTCCATCGCTATGATGATTGTCACCTCTATTTACTCTGTGGTTGACGGCATCTTTGTTTCCAATGTAGTGGGCGACGCGGCCTTGGCCTCGGTAAATATTGTCTATCCCCTTCCCATGGTGGTAGGCGCTTTCGGCTTTATGCTGGGTACCGGCGGCAGCGCGGAGGTGGCCCGGGTCATGGGCACCGGACAGGCGGAAAAGGCAAAGGAATATTTTACCACCCTTATCCTCACCATTTTGACGGTAGGCGCCGCCGTCTCCGGGCTGTGTATCGCCTTTCTCCGGCCCCTTTGCTTCCTGATGGGAGCCAACGAAGCCCTGCTGAAGGACTGTATGGTCTACGGCTTTATTATGATAGCCGGCGCTCCCGCCTTTATGCTCCAAACCTCCCTCCAGTCCTTCTGCGTGGTGGCGGAAAAGCCCAAGATGGGCTTTTTTCTCTCCTTAGCTGCCGGCGGAACCAATATTTTCTTGGACTACCTTTTTATTGTCGTGCTCCGCCTGGGGGTAGCGGGAGCCGCCTTGGGCACGGTGGCAGGCTATTTAGTCGGGGGCGTGATCCCCTTTTTTTACTTTCTCCTCCCCAATAAAAGCCCCTTGCGGCTGGTAAAAACCAAGCTTTACCCCAAAATGCTGCTGAAAGCCTGCACCAACGGCTCCTCCGAACTGATGACTAATATTTCCGCCTCTCTGATTACCATTCTCTATAACCGAACCCTTATGAATATGGCAGGCGCGCAAGGTGTGGCGGCCTATACTGCCATGATGTATGTCCAGTTCATCTTTATCGCTACGCTCATTGGGGTGTCTATGGGTTCCGCTCCCATTTTCAGCTACCAGTACGGCGCAGGGAACCAGGAAGAACTGAAAAGCCTATTCCGCAAGTGCCTGACCATCATTTTGGCCGGTTCGGTGGTCATGACCGCCGCCGCCATCCTGCTGGCCCGTCTTCTGGCTTACATCTTCGTGGGCTATGACGCCCAGCTTTTAGAGCTTACGGTCCGGGGCTTCCGCCTATACTCGGTGGCTTACCTGTTCTGCGGCGCCAGCATCTTTGCCTCTTCCTTTTTCACCGCCTTGGGGGATGGTTTTGTCTCCGCCGTCATCTCCTTTCTGCGGACTCTTGTGTTCCAAGCCGGTTCCATCCTGCTGCTGCCCCAACTGCTGGGCATAGACGGCGTGTGGCTGGCCACCGCTTTGGCTGAGGCGCTGGCCATGATAGTTTCCGGGTGGTTCCTGTGGAAAAAGCGGGAAAAATATCATTATGCTTGAGAAAAGGCCCCGGTCCACTTGATTTTTTTCCTCCCCTTGGTCTATAATAGCCGCAAAGGCTATACCGCAACTATGATAAGGGGGAACGGCTATGAAGCAGCGGCTGAACCATACCATGCTCTGCGATTTCTATGAGCTGACCATGGCGAACGGCTATTTCCAGTCGGATATGGCCCATCAAATCTGCTATTTCGACGTATTCTTCCGCTCGGTGCCCGACGGGGGCGGCTTTGCCATCGCCGCGGGGCTGGAGCAGGTCATCGATTACATTGAGAACCTGTCCTTTGACGACGAGGACATTGACTTTCTCCGCTCCAAGGGCTGTTTTGACGAGAATTTTCTCTCCTACCTCCGCCATTTCCGCTTTACCGGAGACATCTGGGCCGTACCCGAGGGAACTCCCATCTTTCCCAGGGAGCCTATCCTTACCGTCCGGGCCCCCGCCATAGAGGCCCAGTTTATCGAAACCTTTGTCCTTCTCTCCCTGAACCACCAGTCTTTGATCGCCACCAAGGCGAACCGCATCGTCCGCTCCGCCAAGGGCCGGCCGGTGATGGAGTTTGGCTCCCGCCGGGCCCAGGGGCCGGACGCCGCCCTGCTGGGGGCCAGGGCCGCCTATATTGCCGGGTGCGCAGGCACCGCCTGCACCCAGGCCGACCAGCTTTTCGGCTCCCCCGCCATGGGCACCATGGCCCACTCCTGGGTCCAGATGTTCCCCGACGAGCTTACCGCCTTCCGCACCTACTGCAAGCTGTACCCCCACAACGCCACGCTGCTGGTGGACACTTACAATGTGCTGAAATCCGGCGTTCCCCACGCCATTCAGGTATTCAAGGAGCTGGGCATCACCGACTGTGCCATCCGGCTGGATTCGGGCGACCTCTCCTACCTCTCCCGAAAAGCCCGGAAAATGCTGGACGAGGCGGGACTTCCCAATTGTAAGATCACCGCCTCCAACTCCCTGGATGAGTACATTATCCGGGATCTGCTGCTCCAGGGGGCCCAGCTTGACTCCTTCGGCGTGGGCGAGCGGCTGGTCACCTCCCAGTCCGCCCCCGTGTTCGGCGGAGTCTACAAGCTGGTGGCGGTAGAGGATGAAACCGGAACCATCATCCCAAAAATCAAAATCAGTGAAAACCCCGCCAAAATCACCACGCCCCACTTCAAAAAGGTCTACCGCCTGTTTGACCGGGCGGACGGCAAGGCCTTTGCCGATTTGCTCACCGTCTACGACGAAACGGTGGACGACTCTCAGCCCCTGAAGCTCTTTGACCCGGACGCCATCTGGAAAAAGAGCACCTTTACAGGCTTCCGGGCGGAGGAGCTGCTGAAGCCCATCTTCCTGGGCGGCAGGCTGGTCTACCAAAAGCCTGCCATAGAGGACATCCGGGCCTACTGCGCCAGGCAGATTGACCTCCAGTGGGACGAGGTGAAGCGGTTTGAAAATCCCCACAATTACTACGTGGACCTTTCCCAAAAGCTCTGGGACATCAAGCAGGAGCTGCTGCTGCGGGAAGGGTGAACCGCGTTTGCTCACCTAAAATGCAAAAAACATCCCGCCCCTGTGTCAGGGGCGGGATGTTTTTGTGTTTTTATAGCTCTTTCTGCTGAAGCTGAAGCCTGTCGGCAATCATGGCAATGAACTCCGAATTGGTGGGCTTGCCCTTGGCGTTGGAGACCGTGTAACCAAAATACTTCTGGAGCGTCTCCAAATCCCCCCGGTCCCAGGCCACCTCGATAGCGTGGCGGATAGCCCGCTCTACCCGGCTGGCAGTGGTGCCGAAACGTTTGGCTACCTCGGGATAGAGGACCTTGGTCACGGCGTTGATCACGTCCATATCCTCCACCGCAATGAGAATGGCCTCCCGAAGATACTGATAGCCCTTGATATGGGCAGGAACGCCGATTTCATGGATGATAGCGGTGACCGTACTTTCCAGCCCCCGTGCGGCGCGGTCCACCTCCCCGGTAGAAGCCGGACCGCTGGCAATTTGCCGCACCCGCTCCACCACGGAGGAGATACGGCAGGGCTTCATCAGAAAGTAGTCCGCCCCACGGGCCGCCGCCAGCTCCGCCACACTGCCCCCGGCAAAGCTGGACAGCACCAGCACCTTGGGCTTGGGGACGAGCTCCCCCAGTTGGGTCAGGGCGTCTACTCCGTCCAGGGTGGACAGAATCATGTCCATTACCACAATATCCGGCTGGCGCTGGCGGCACAGCTCGATGAGCTCCGCTCCGTCCGCGGTGTCTCCCACCACTTGAAAATCCGCTTCCTTTTCTATCAGCTCAACCAAAAGCTGCCGAAATTCCTCTCCCGCGTCCGCTACCACGATTTTCTTCTGCTCCATACCCTTACACAACCTTTTGCCTGGCCAAGGCAATATTACCGGTTGCTCATAATTTACCATAAAAAGACAGCTTGTGCAACCTTTTTGGAAATTATTTTCCAACAAATCGTTCGACACTACACGACATTTTGCACTTTTCGGCAACTTTCGCCCGTTTTCAGCATTCTCTGCGCCAGGATGCCGTAGCCCTGGGCGGGGTCGCCCACCAGCACATGGGTCACCGCCCCGATAAGCCTTCCGTTCTGGAGAATGGGGCTGCCCGACATCCCCTGGACAATGCCGCCGGTGGCATCCAGGAGGGCGGGGTCAGTAACCTTCACCATCATGTCCCGGCCGTCGTCGGCGTGGGGAAAGAGCTTGGTGATCTCCACCTCATAGGAACGCACCTCATCCCCGGAAATGTTGGAGTAGATCACTGCCTTGCCCGTCTCCACCTGGTCCTTGGCTGCCACTTCTACAGGTTTCATCAGGTCCAGGCCATCCCCTTTCAGGGTTCCGAATACCCCGTGGCTGGTGTTGGCCCGCAGGGAGCCAATATCGGCGCTGGTGTCAAATTCTCCGTGAAGCTCCCCCGGCTCACCCTTGGCGCCTTTTTTTACGTCGGTGACGCTGGAGCGCAGCACGCCACCGCTCTCCATGGGCATGAGCTGGGCGGTGTCAATGTCGTTGATGCCGTGGCCCAATGCTCCGAATTCCCCAGTGGCAGGGTCATAATAGGTCACGGTGCCGATGCCCGCCATGGAGTCCCGGAGCCATGCGCCCAGCTTATAGCTCCCATCGGTAGAACACTTGACCGCCTGAGCAGTGACCTGGAGGGGCTTACCGTCCCGCACCGCCCGGATGGACATTTCCTCTCCGCCTACCTTTTCCAGCTCTGCCTGCACCTCTTCGATGGTGTCCACCTCGGCGGCGTTGATATGGGTAATCACGTCGCCCTCCCGCAGACCGCAGCTTTTGGCAGGGACCACGCTCCCCCCGGCGGCGGGGATTTGGGAAAAGCCTACCACCATTACGCCGTCGGAAAAGAGCTTGATCCCCACTGCCCGGCCCATGGGAACTACCATCCGGGGCCCTTCAGCCGCCCCCACCGCTGTTGCCTCCGCGGCCAGCGCCGCCGTTCCACCCTGCCCCAGCAGCCCCAGCAGCAGCCCTGCCGCTAGCGCTCCCCGGAGCAGGGCCAACCTGCCCGGCCCCGCTTTTTCGGTATCCTTCAATAAAACCACCCCCATTTGATTTTCCCCCGAATAAAAAAATCGAGACAGCGCCGTCGGGCGCCATCTCTTAATATGAACAGCCGGGGGCATTCCATAGCTGGAAAGGCTCGGGGCCTTTGGCTTGGAGCCTTTTCCCTGTCCGGGTCCCCCATAGCCGTCCACATTTTATGCGGGGAATCATCGGGATTCTCTCTTTCTTTTCCAGCCTCTTTCTATTTATGGCCGGACATAGATAGTTTTCCTTCCCTTTTTCTTTTCATGCGGGAAACTTTTGGAAAAAAAAGAGGCCGGACTTCCGTCCGGCCTCTCCCAGTTCAGTTTTTCTTCTTGCCCAGCAGCCGCAGGAGATAGAGGAACATATTGACAAAATCCAGATAGAGCTGCAAGGCGGAGAAGATAGAGGCCTTTTTCAGCATGGCCTCGTCCCCCTGGTAGGCCCCGTAGAAGCTGCGGATCATCTGGGTATCATAGGCGGTGTAGCCCAGGAAGATGATGACGCCAACGGTGCAAACCACCTGGTCGGCTACCTCCAGGGCGGGAATGAACATCATAGCCACGTTCATCACAATGAGGAAAATCAGTCCGCCCAGCAGGATATTCCGCATCCGGCTCAGGTCGATGTTGGTCACAAAACCAAACACCGCCATGCCGCCAAAGTAAAGGGCTGTGGCACCAAAAATCAGGATGAGGCTTGCCAAATCATAGCAGAGGAAAATTACCGAGAAGGTAATCCCCGTCAGCAGAGAATAAAGGAAGAAAAACACGGTGGCGGTGGCGGTCGATATTTTATGGAGACAGGCAGTCATGCCGACGACCACTGCCAGCTCCGCCACCAGCAAAATAAGGTGGATATAAGGTACATAGTAAAGGGCATAGGCCACCGCGTAAAGGCCATAATACGTATTGGTGAGGAACAGCGCCACCCCAAAGGTCACCAGCAGGCCCAGGAACATGGTGAGGAAGGTCTTGGCGGTATAACGGCCCAGGCTCTCTCCTACCGCGCCTTGCTCCAGGCTGCGCTCCTGCTCATAAAAATTATTTCCCATTTTACATCGCTCCTTCTCGATACAGCTTATGTTGCAATTCTACCACTTATCCTCCGAAAACACAAGGAAATTTCAGCCGCTTTTTCCCCTGGTCCGCTTTTCCCTCGCCTTTAAATAGACCCGCCGGGTCCTGCCCAAAAGAGTGAGGATGGCCCCCATGGCAGGCCAGCACAGAAGCAGAAATACCATCAGCACCAGAGTTTCCTGCAAATTGAGGGCGGTCAGGGAAAAAATTTCCTTGAGCGGCTCCACAGTCACGCAGACCAGCAGGGCCGCCGTCACCGTCCCCCAAAGCGTCCGCCGCTTCCAGTCAAATGGCTTGCAGACCTGCCACAGCACCAAAAGTCCGATGAAGGCCACGCACAGGGCCGACATGGTGGAGAGGGACTGGGTGGAGAACCGGAAGGCAAAGGCAAAGGCCTGAAGGCCCAAAATGACGATCAGGTCGGTAAGACCGCCGGGAAAGGCCTCCCGCAGTACGTTGCGCATAAAATTCCCCTGGACCCGGCTCTTGTTTGGTTCCAAGGCCAGGAAGAAGGATGGGATGCCAATAGTGAGGGCCGAAATGAGGGAAAGCTGGATGGGCACCAGAGGATAGGGCATATCCACAAAGATGGTCAGAAGGGACAGGCAGAAGGAGAAGATATTTTTGACCAGATAGAGGGCCGCCGAGCGCTGGATATTGTTGATGACCCGCCGCCCCTCCGCCACCACCTCGGGTAAGCAGGCAAAGTTGGAGTCCAGCAGCACAAGCTGGGCGGCATGACAGGCCGCGTCGCTCCCCGAGGCCATGGCGATGCCGCAGTCCGCGTCCTTCAGGGCCAGCACGTCGTTGACGC
>CANDEE010000057.1 GCA_947383685.1 uncultured Pseudoflavonifractor sp. | reverse complement strand
ATGCTGAAGGTGGAGGACGGCTGCGTCAATTTCTGTTCCTACTGCATCATCCCCTACGCCCGGGGACCGGTACGTTCCCTGCCCCTGGAAAAAGCGGTAGAGGAAACAAAACGGCTGGCGGAGAACGGCTACAAGGAAATCATCCTCACAGGCATCGAGATTTCCTCCTGGGGCCAGGATTTTTACTCTGAAGCGCCCCGGAGTAGCAAAGGCCCGTCTCTCGCCGATCTCATTGAGGCCGTCTGCGCCGCCGCTCCCTTGTGCCGCATACGGTTGGGCTCCCTGGAGCCCCGGACAATCACCGGGGACTTTTGCCGCCGGGTATCCAGTTTACATAATTTGTGCTCCCATTTCCATCTTTCCCTCCAGTCGGGCTGTGACGCCACCCTGAAGCGGATGAACCGAAAGTATGATACCGCCCGGTACTATGAGAGCGTGGAGCTGCTGCGTAAATATTATGTAAATCCCGGCATTACCACCGATCTGATCGTGGGCTTCCCCGGCGAAACGGAGGAGGAATTTACGCAGACCTTGCAATTCCTGGAAAAATGCGCCTTTAGCGCCATGCACATCTTCCCCTACTCCCGCCGCCCCGGCACTCCGGCGGATAAAATGCCCAACCAGATTCCCAACGGGGTGAAGGAGGACCGGGCCCGCCGGGCGGCGGCCGTGGCGGACCGGCTGCGGACAGACTATCTCCAGGGGCTTGTGGGACAGACCCTTCCCGTCCTGTTTGAGGAAGAAAAGGATGGTTCGTGGCGGGGCCACGCCCCCAACTACGCGGAGGTCTGGACCTCCTCCACCGATAGTTTACATAATACTGAAAAGTCGGTCCAAATCACCGGGGTAAGCGGCAGTGCTCTCCTGGGCAGGGTCCTATGAGGATGTAAAGTATACTTTATATTTTCCATATTATGGGAAATCTGGCCCCTTAAAATAAGCTGATTTTGGCTCATTTTAAGGGGCCAGATTTTTCAAAAGGCGGCTGGTTTGCTTCTTTGCCCGCACTGCTGCTGAATATTGAACATTGCGATTTTATTGGTTTTAGATTGATCGGCAAAATTTGCCGTGATATAGTGTTAAATAGAAAATAGGCATTTGAGGGGCCGGTATAAATGAAAAAAGTAATTGTAATCGGTTGTCCCGGAAGTGGGAAAAGCACGTTTTCAAGACGGCTCAGAGATAAGACGGGGCTTCCTCTATTTTATTTGGACATGATTTGGCATAAGCCGGACAGGAGCAATGTATCAAGGGATGCGTTTGACCGCCAGTTAAATGAGATTCTTTGTAAGGATACATGGATTATTGATGGTAATTATCTTCGGACGCTCCCTATGCGCCTGGAAAAATGTGATACGGTTTTTCTGTTGGATTTCGAGCTGGATATCTGCCTTTCCGGCGTATATAGCCGAATTGGGAAGCAACGTGAAGATATGCCTTGGATTGAATCTGAGCTTGATGAAGAATTTAAGCAGTGGATTATGGATTTTCACAAGGATCAATTGCCTGTCATCTATGATTTGCTTGAAGCATATCGCAACAAAACCATAGTCATTTTTAAAAACAGAAGCGAACTTGAACAATACTTTGTGCCATAACTCTATGTGGACAAATTCCAGTTTATCGGCCGGTTACCCAAATGTGGTAACTGCCGCTTCGTTGTTTTGACAAAGCATTTCAAAAAACGGTTTTCGGTCACACGAAACGTAAAAGGGAGCTGGTTTCCCATCTTGCCACCGTTCTCCTTTTATGGTAGAATGATTTGATATGTCAAAAACTCTCCAAGGCGGTGGAACTATGGCGGAAAAAATCAACGGGCGGGTGGCCTACGCCGACCTTTTGCGGGTGTTCGCCTCCTTTGCCGTCATTGTATGCCATCTGGCCAGCCGGCAAATCTCCGTTGTGGCGGTAGGCTCCCAGAATTGGCAGGTATTTAACCTCTATAACGGCCTGACCCGCTGGTGCGTGCCGGTATTCGTCATGCTGTCGGGGATGTTTATGCTGGACACCAAAAAGGGCCTGCCCCTGGGCAAGCTGCTGTTTCATAACTGCTTGCGCATCCTTGTCTGCCTGATGTTCTGGGGCGGCGTGTACGCCATCCTGGGCTACTGCATGGACGGAGGGCAGTTTTCCTGGCTGGGGCTTTGGCACGCCATCCGGAACTCCCTTTGGGGAGACACCCGGTATCACCTGTGGTTCCTCTACATGATTTTGGGCCTGTACCTTGTCACACCTATCCTCCGGGCCTTCTGCCGGGGGGCCGGACGGGGCGATTTCCACTGGTTCTTCCTCATCGCCTTTCTTTTTGCGTCGGTACTCCCCACCGCCTTCAAGCTGTGGCCCCGGGCCGACGTTATGCCTGTTTTGCGGCTGTGGTACGAGCGGCTGGACGTTCAGCTCGTCATGGGCTATGTGGGCTTTTTTGTGGCGGGGTGGTATCTGCGGGAATATACCCTGAGCCGCATCGCGGAAGCCCTCATTTACGTCCTCGGCATCATTGGAGCGGTCATCACCGTTTGGGGCACCAGCGTACTGTCTCATGGAGCGGGAAAGCTGGTGGAGACCCTGTTCAGCTTTTTCTCTCCCAACGTAGTCTGCTTCTCTGTGGCCATTGTGGTACTGTTCCGGTATGTACTGGGCGTCAGTGAGGAGCGCTCCCGCCGCCAGCGGCTGGGCGGGGTGGCCCAGGTGGCCTTTGGAGTCTATCTGGTCCACGACCTGTTCCTCACCCTGTTGGACCTGCTGGATATTACAGTGCTGTCCTTTGCCCCCGTGGCCTCCATTCCCCTGCTGGCTATGCTGGTATTTTTGTGCTCCTTCGGTGTGGCCTGGCTGATCCACTGGCTGCCCTTCATCGGCCGCTGGCTGACATAGAAGGGCGGAGAGGGCGGCCGCTAAAGTGCTAACGATGAAGGGGACCTTGCATAGCCGGAGGAATTCGAACCTGAAGCGGCCAGCCGCTTTCGCAATCTGACAGTCCCACTATTCCCTAAAGAAAGGAGGGAGCGCCCAAGATGCTGTTTTCCAGCGCCACGTTTTTGTTCCGGTTCCTGCCCATTGTACTGATCGGCTACTATATCTTCCTGCGGGGGATGCGGCGGGGACAGAATTTGTTTTTATTGGTCTGCTCCCTCTTTTTCTATGCCTGGGGGGAGCCCCGGTTTTTACCGGTTATGGTGCTGTCCATCGGCATGAACTACGGCTTCGGGCGATGGGTCTACCGCTGGAAATTTCAGGGAAAGCCCCTGCGGGCCCCTGTGGCGGCGGCGGTAGCGGGCAACCTGGTCCTGCTCTTTCTTTTTAAGTATCTGGTCTTTACCATAGAGTCCCTCAACGCTCTGGGAATGGACTGGAAGGTCCCGGTCATTGACCTGCCCATCGGCATCTCCTTCTTTACCTTCCAGGCTCTGAGCTATGTGCTGGACGTGGCTATGGGCAGGACAGAGGTCCAGCGCTCCCCCCTGACCCTGGGGCTGTATATCTCCTTCTTCCCCCAGCTCATTGCCGGTCCCATTGTAAAATATTCCGATGTGGCCCACCAAATCGACCACCGGGTAGAGAGCTGGGCGGATTTTTCCGCCGGATGCTCCCGGTTCCTCATAGGCCTTGCCAAAAAGGTGCTGCTGGCAAACCAGATGGCAGTGGTGGCGGACCGGGTGTTTGCCCAGGACCCCGGAGCCCTCTCCACCCCCATGGCCTGGCTGGGCGCGGTGTGCTACACCTTCCAGCTCTACTACGACTTTTCGGGCTACTCGGACATGGCCATCGGGCTGGGGCTCATGTTCGGCTTCCGGTTCCGGGAAAACTTTGACCATCCTTACGCCTCCAAAAGCGTCACCGAGTTCTGGCGGCGGTGGCACATCTCCCTGGGGACCTGGTTCCGGGACTATGTGTATATCCCCCTGGGGGGCAACCGGGTCGGCGTGGGCAAGCACATCCGCAACCTTTTTGTGGTATGGCTCCTGACAGGGCTGTGGCATGGAGCCAACTGGACCTTTGTACTGTGGGGCATCTTCTATTTCCTCCTTCTCTGTCTGGAAAAGTACGTTCCCGCCGTGAAAAAGCTGCCCTCCCCTCTGGGCCGGGCCTATACCCTTTTGGCGGTGAACTTCCTATGGATGCTGTTCCGGGCGGACACCCCGGCCTATGCGGGAGGATTTTTCCTCACCATGCTGGGATGGAACGGTTCGGGAACCGCCGATCCCGCCTGCGGGCTTTACCTGGCGGAAAACGCCGTATTTTTGGCCCTGGCCCTGCTCTTTTCCTTCCCCTTTGCCCCTTGGCTCCGGAAAAGGCTGGAGAGGCTCCGACCCTTCGGACAGGACCTGTCCCTGCTGTGGGACCTGCTCTATGCCGCCGGCCTTGTGGCGGCGGGGACGCTGTGCGTGTGCTATCTGGTAAAGGGGACCTATAACCCGTTTATTTATTTCCGATTTTGATTTTTTCCTTTGGAAAGGGGGTGCTTCCATGACCTCGCGCCGCAATACCATGACCGCTGTCCTATTCCTCTGCGGCCTGCTCTCCGCCGTTATCTACCTGGGGCTTGGGAGTATTCCCGATGTTCGGGGCTTTGCCGAGGTTCGCCGGCCCGCCCACTCCACCCGGCCCGGTAAGGCCCTTATTCTGGCCCAGGCGGAGGAGCGGGCCAGAGAGGAAAAGAAAGACCCGCCCACCCTGGTTCGTACCACGATCCGCCCTCTCGTGAATTCGCTGGGTTCTCCCCTGCCCACCTATGGAGAGGCCATGGACGCCTTTACGGAATATACGGAAGGCGCTGACCCCGCCCTCAACGCCCTGTTGGACCGGGACCACCTGTTCATTGAGCTTTACGGCGGCGCCCAGAGGCTCATGGGGCGGCGCATTATGGAGGACACAGACCCCCAGTATACCGTGGTCCGGCTGGAAAACGGTTTGCTCACCTTCTCCGACCCGGACGGGGAAAGCACGGATATGACGGACCGGGCAAAAGAAATGGCGGCCTTTGTCCGGCGGGTAAAAAAGGAGTATAAGACCCCCGTTCTCTATGTCCAGGCTCCCTCCAAACTCAGCGTTACCGCTCTCCCCGACGGGCTGGAGGACGCCACCGAGACGGAGGCAGACCAGTTTTTGGCTTTGCTGGAGGAGGCTCACGTGGACACCCTGGACCTGCGTCCCGCCTTCCGGGAGGCGGCGGAGAAGGACCCGGAGGACGCTGCCGAGCTGTTTTTCCACACCGACCACCACTGGACCCCCGCCGGAGCCTTTCTGGGATTTCAGGTCCTGTGTGAAAAGCTGGAAAAAAGCTACCGGTTCCGGTTCGACGAGGACGTTACCGATTCGGAGTATTTTAACAAGTACAGCTTTGGAGAGGTTTTTCTCGGCTCTCAGGGCCGGCGGGTAGGAGCGGCCTACTCGGGACTGGACGATTTGGAGATATGGTCCCCCAAAGAAAACACACACTTTGTCTATTCGGTCCCCATTATCGGGGTCAAGCGGGAGGGCCCCTTTGTCACCAGCCTCCTGTTTCCGGAGCGGCTGGCTGATATAGACCTTTACAACGACAATCCCTACGCTATTTACGCGGGGGGGGACTACCTGCTCGCCCGGGCGGTGAACCAGGACCTGCCGGATGGGAAGCGGGTCCTGATCCTCCGGGACTCCTTTGGCTGCGGCCTGACCCCCTTCCTGTCCCTGGGCTGCGGGGAGGTCATGGCTATGGACCCCAGGCAGTTCAACGGCAACCAGGACATTATGATGCACTATATCGACTGGCTGGAGCCCGACCTCATCATTGTGATGAACACCACCGGGTCTTTGCGGGTGGATAAGCTGTTCCCCTACCTGCCTACGGCACGGGCAAATACATTGGAGCAGAAGCGGTTGGGGCTGGAGGAAAACTGAGAGAGGATGGGCAGGCCACGCCGCCCATCCTCTTTGTCATTTTCATATCTTTTCCCTTTTTGCCTTAATTTACCATTGTTATTTTGGTGGTTTTGACGCTTTTCAATGGGCATAGAATATAGTATTATTCCCCCAACAAGCGCAAACCGAACCCTTCCAAACCCCACGCTTGTTCTGATACGGAGGTAATCAAACTTTTATGAATACAAGAAAGACCAAGATCATCTGCACCCTGGGTCCTGCCGTGGACAGCGAGGAAATGCTCCGCAAGCTGATCCTCAGCGGCATGAACTGCGCCCGGTTCAACTTCTCCCACGGCTCCCACGAGAGCCATTTGAGCACTTACGAGCGGCTGTGCCGGGTCCGGGACCAGCTGGGCCGGCCCGTAGCCGCCCTGCTGGACACCAAGGGTCCGGAAATCCGCATCCGCTCCTTCCAAAACGGCCCCATCACCCTCACCGAGGGCCAGAGCTTTACCCTGTCCACCTGGGAGGGCGAGGGAGACGAAAACTGGGTGTCCGTCACCTACGGAAACCTGCATAACGAGGTCTGCCCCGGCACCCGCATCCTGATTGACGACGGTCTGGTGGAGCTGTTGGTCGAGTCTATTGAGGACCAGCAGATCCACTGTACCGTGGTTACGGGCGGCCCGCTCAGCAACAACAAGTCCATCAACATTCCCGACACCAAAATCCAGCTCCCCGCCCTCACCGACAAGGACAGGGACGATTTGCGCTTTGCCGCGGAGCACGATTTTGACTTTGTAGCCGCCTCCTTTGTCCGCAAGGCCGCCGATGTGGAGGATATTCGGGCGGAACTGAATAAGTGGGGCGGCTCGGAGGTCCGCATCATCGCCAAAATTGAGAACCGGGAGGGCGTGGACAACTTTGACGAAATCCTGGCTGTGGCCGACGGGGCTATGGTGGCCCGGGGCGACCTGGGCGTGGAAATCCCCGCCTACGAGGTCCCCGTCATCCAGAAGGACATGATCGCCAAGTGCTGCGCCGCCGGCAAGGTGGTGGTCACCGCCACTCAGATGCTGGATTCCATGATCCGTAACCCCCGGCCCACCCGGGCGGAGGTCAGCGATGTGGCCAACGCCGTTTTTGACGGCACCTCCTGCGTGATGCTGTCCGGGGAGACTGCCTCGGGCAAGTACCCCGTAGAGGCGTTGGAAACCATGGTTCGCACCGTGATGGCCGCCGAGGGCGCCACGAATTACTGGAAGCGCTTCCGCCGCATGGGGTACCGCTGTGACGACCCCCACTCCATCAACGAGGCCATCAGCCACACCTGCTGCCTTACCGCCATGGACCTGGACGCCACCGCCATCCTGGCAGCTACTACCTCAGGCCACACGGCCCGGGTCATTTCCCGGTTCCGCCCCGCCTGCCCCATCGTGGCCCTGACCACCTCGGAGAAGGTGCGCCGCCAGCTGGCTATCTCCTGGGGGGTCCAGCCGCTGCTCTACGGCTCGGTGGACTCTACCGATCGGCTGTTCTCCCTGTGCGTGGATACCGCCCGGAAGGAGGGGGTCGCCGTTCCCGGCGACACGGTGGTCATTACCGCCGGCGTGCCCCTGAGCGCAAGGGGGACCACCAACCTGATCAAAGCTCAAATCGTAGAGGAGCCGGTGTAATAAAACAAACAAAAAAGATGGCCAAGGAAAATTTCCTTGGCCATCTTTTTTATTTCATAACGCCTTCACAAAAACGCATCAGGATGGCAGCCAGCTCAGCCCGGGTGGTCTCGTTCCGGGGGGCAAGCCCGCCCCATTCAAAGCCGGTAATGAGTCCCGCGTTATTGGCCCAGCCCAAGGAAGGGAGGGCGTAACGGCTGATCTGTCCGGCGTCTGTGTAAGCAGACAGGTCGGCGCCGTCCGAGGTCTCCACCCCTTTTAGAGCCGCGTAGCGGTAAAGGATGGCAGCCAACTGCTCCCGGGTGACGGAGCCGTCCGGCCGGAAGGAATCGTCCCCATATCCGTTGACCAGGCCGTTGGCAGCCGCCCACGCCACGGCGTTGGCGTAATACTTTCCGCCGGGTACATCAGAGAAGGTCGAGGCCGGGGCGGCCGGCTCTCCCTCCATCCGGTAAAGAATGGTCACAAGCATCGCCCGGCTGGCAGGAAGCTGAGGTCCAAAGGCATTTGCGCTGGTGCCGTTCATCAGGCCCTTGCCGCAGGCGTACTGAACGGCGGCGGAATACCAGTCGTTGGGCTTTACATCGGTGAAGCGGTTCGCCGCCGCCACCAGCGTGGGGGCAGCCTCCGGGTTGGCAACCGGCTCCTGAGCCGGCTTGGGCTCCGGCGTAGACGTGGGTTTGGACGCCGCAGGCTTGGACGCCGGTTTTTGGTTGGGAACATAGGCTTCCGCATCATCGTCATCCCGAGATGAACCGCCGCTGTACGAAGGCCCCGGAGTCGAGGTAGGGGTGGGCGCCGGGGTAGGCGTATCTGTCGGGGCAGGATTGGGCGTATCCGTCGGGGCGGGCGCGGAGGTATCCTCCGGAGCGGGCGTCGTAGTAGTATCAGGTGCAGCCCCACCCTGCTTTTCCTCTACTATCATAAAATCGCTGAAGCTGGTGAGAACAAAGGAGGCATACCACATACCGTCTTTAGAGAATACATAGGGCCTGATGATCTCCGGCTCATTCGTGGCGGCATGGTAGTGGAGGATATGAACAAATTTATGGTTGATATTACTGGGAACAGGAAGGGTGATATGGATGGGGACCTTCAGATTCTCGGGGTCGGCCACTCCCTGCAGGCTCATAGAGAATTTTACCGCCAGGCTATTGTTATAAATCGTGGGGGGGACGTGATCCACTTGGGGAGCGTCCACCACCAGCTTGACATTGCCGCCGGAAACGCCGTTAAACTGGGCGCCTACCACAGAGATATTCCCCCGGGGAATTATCTGAGGGGCGTTGGGGGTCACCTCAATGCCGGTCGTACCTACCATAGACTCCAGCTGAGAGAGGGTATCTACAATGCCGTTCTGCTCCCCCTGATCCGCCACCATGGCAGACCACAATTCATCTGTGTCCAGCTTCTGGACCTCAGATTGGATATTTCCCGGATTTCCACTGTTGAGTATCTTTTCCAGCTCGCCTTTTACGCCGGTGGATTCTCCCGCCAGGTTATAAGCGGCGCTGTACTGCGACAATTCGCTGTTTTGATACCGGGTAATGTCCGAGCTGATGGCTTGTATCCGGAACCAATAGTAGCCGGGCCCATATTCCTGAATCCAGTGGTCAGGAATGGCGCAGGTCATTTCATTGGGGGAGATACGCAGGTCACCCATGACCGTTTTCTTCCCGTTCTCCGTCTCTGAACGGGAAATCTCCGCGTAATAAAACAAAACGTTCGATGTGCTCGAGGAGGACGCGATATTCACCTTAGGCCAGTCCCAGTTTCCCGGCGTAGGCGTGACCAGCTTTTGACTGGGCTGCGTATACACAAAGTTTGCCGAGGGCAGGGATTCATCGCTGTCCAGAAAATGATTTCCGTCTCCAAGCGCCCGGACTGTAAAATAATAGGTCCCGCTTTGCTGGAGTCCACGGATCCCGTCAAAAAAGAAAGAGCTGTCCCAATACGTAGCGTCCGAACGCGTGTCGTGCAAGCACTTCTCCACCGGATCGTTCACTCCAACACGGTAAAGGTTTACCATGTATTTGTACTGGGAGGGCGAGACAATTCTCCAGCTTACCATGCCGGGAACATTTTTTGTCAGCCGTCCGTCCGGGGTAACATATGATATTCCCCACTTCAACTCCGTAGGGGTAGCCAGCTTGGGTATATTGTCCACCGCTCCCGCAGTTGCCGGGAGAACGGTCAACGCCATACACAGGGCCAGCAGGGTAGACATGAAGCGCTTTCTCATAGCTTCTCCTCCTCATTTTCTCATGGTAGGGCTTTGTTTTCCCTGGAAAACATTTTACTCCATATTCTTCCATCTGGCAAGGTTTTCTTGCCCTTCTTTCACTTTTCTTAAGATTTTCTATTCCCAGTTCTTCCAGACCTCGGGCTGGTAGCCCACGGTGGCCTGCTTGCCGTTGCGGACCACAGGAGTTTTGATGAGCTTGGGATTCTCAAAAAGCTTTTCCAGCTTGGCCTCGTCGGGAGACAGGTACTTCAAAAGAGCGGCGTCCGGATTCTTCCAGTCCACAAGCTCCTCCAGGCCCACTGCCCGGACCACGCTTTGCAGCTCTCCCCGGCTCATGCCGTAGCGGAGAAGGTCCACCGCCTGGAACTTGACCCGGCGTTC